>JBEPWX010000414.1:0-3855 GCA_041642235.1 Mariniphaga sp. | reverse complement strand
GTAAAATACAAAAAACATCTTCACTGACATTCCGTATTATGTGCCGTATTCAAAATTTGTGATATATTTGTATGGAGTGGATGGAAAAATAGTATAAATTGGCTTTTAACAAATAAAAGTTCTAATTTCTGGGGCAAGTAATTGTATGAAAAGAATTTTGGTAATTGATGATGATACATTCATGTGTGATTTATTGGTAAATCACCTAAATCAAAGTGGATTTGAAGCACAGGGTACCTATGCAGGAAAAAATGGGGTAAAATTAGTGGAGAATAATCATTTTGATGTGGTTTTGTGTGATTACCGGCTGCCAAATACGGATGGATATGAAGTCCTTAAACAAATAAAAGCAAAAAAACCCTTACTCCCAGTAATAATAATGACAGCCTATGCTGAAATTAAGATGGCTGTTAAGCTTATCAAATCAGGTGCATTTGATTACGTAACTAAACCAGTACAGCCGGAGGAAATAAAAATATTAATCCATAAAGCGCTGGAATCAAGAGAAGGAAAAGAAACTCAGACTGATTTTAAAAATAATTTTATAACCGGAAGCAGCAAAGAGATAAAGGAGGTGATGAAACTTGTTAAAGTTGTTGCACCCACCGACTTAACCGTACTAATTGAAGGAGAAACCGGTTCAGGCAAGGAATTCATTGCAAAAGCCATCCATTACGCAAGTGCGCGTAGCAAAAAACCTTTCATTGCAGTTGATTGTGGAGCCATTCCAAAAGATCTTGCCAACAGTGAGCTTTTTGGTCATATCAAAGGATCATTTACCGGCGCCATTAATAATAAGATGGGATATTTTGAACAGGCAAAAGGAGGTACACTTTTTTTAGATGAAGTTGGAAACCTGCCTTATGAAAACCAAATAAAGCTTTTAAGAGCGCTGCAGGAACGATTTATAAACAGGGTTGGTGATAATAAGATCATTAAAGTTGATGTAAGAATTATTACTGCATCAAATGAAGATTTACAAAAGCTGGTAGAAGCAAATGAATTCAGAGAGGATTTGTATCACAGGCTCAATGCTTTTAAAATACCCCTACCACCATTAAGAGAACGCGGAGATGATATCATGGAATTTGCCCAATTTTTTGTTGACAAGGCTAATAAAGCTTTTAATAAATCAATCTCTGGTTTTGATGACGAAACAAAATCCTTGATCTATAAATACGATTGGCATGGTAACATCAGAGAATTGCAAAATGTCATTAACCGGGCAGTCCTTCTTTCACAGGGTGATACAATAAAACCAGATGTAATGCCCAGCGAAATAAGGTTCTACAGCATGCAATCAGGAGGAAAAAATGAGAATTCAGCCAACCGCAACGAAATAACTGAATTGAAACAAGCTACGCTTGTAACAGAAAAAGAAGTTATAATAAATGCTCTTATTGAATCGAATTACAATAAAAGTAAAGCTGCAAAAATGTTGAACATCGACCGCAAGACACTATACAACAAAATAAAGCAATACGAGATAGAAATCCTGAAATAGTCGGGAGCTTCGTATTTGGGGACTTTTAACCTCAGTTGTGGATTATTTCATCACATCTTCATTTAACAGGTAATTTCTTTCCCCCTGCAAATTACTTCTTTATACCTGCTATTTACCATTTGCTTAAAAACGGCATAATATTTTCAATATAATGCATAAACTTATTTAAGTTGTTCTAAAGATAGAACTTATCTAAAACATATAAATTTTACATCATGCAAAATTATCATGAACCACCTTCAGAATTGTCTGCAGAAACCAGAGACTATTCCCGGGCACTTATCTCATTAAAGGAAGAAATAGAGGCCATTGACTGGTATAATCAACGGGTAAATGCAACTACCAATCAACATTTAAAGAAAATTCTCAAACACAACCTTGAGGAAGAAATTGAACACGCATGCATGGCCCTTGAATGGCTTAGAAGAAACATGGAAGGATGGGATGAAAACTTACAACAATATCTGTTTACAGAAAAAGATATCGTGAAAATTGAAGATGATTAACAAAAAATACTGGTATGAATATTCTAAAAAAAGCACTTGCACCAATTACAGATGCATCCTGGGCAGAAATTAAAGAAAGAACAAAACAAATACTTGATTTAAATTTAACAGCCAGAAAATTCATTGATGTTGATGGTCCTAACGGAATAAAACAGGGAGGAGTTTCAACAGGACGACTCATATTACCAGGAAACCATTCCGATAAGGGAATAAACTACGGCATCAGGGAAATTCTTCCAATGGTTGAGGTGAGAAGGCCTTTTGAAATGGATCTATGGGAGCTTGATAACCTGGAAAGAGGAGCAAAAGATATTGACCTTTCATCACTCGAAGAAGCTGCCAGAGAAATCTCATTATTTGAAGAAAGAGCTATTTATCAGGGATTTGAACCTGCAGGCATTAAAGGACTAAGAGAGTCGGCTGAATCAGAACCGGTAACTATTTCAGAAAATGTAAATGCGTTTCTAAAAGAAATCGGAAACCAGATCCTTATGCTCGATCGTAATGCAGTTGAAGGACCTTATTCTCTTGTTATTACGGAAAAAGAATGGATAAATCTGATTAATCTTTCACACGGATACCCGATTTTACTGCAATTAAAGGAAATTTTAGGAGGGCAGGTTTTCATTAATCATTCAAATCATAACTCCTTTCTTATTTCAAACCGTGGAGGCGATTATGAACTTGTTTTAGGCCAGGATATTTCTCTTGGATATGACGGACATGATTCCAGAAAAGTAAAATTATATTTTACTTCTTCTTTTACATTCAGAGTTTTAAGTCCTGAAGCAATTATCGTATTGAACCATCATTCAGAAACCCAGTAAAGAAAAAGCTTTTATATTATAAAAACAGGCAGAAGGTCTTCAATTCGATTCCATTAAAATATCAAAATTATGAAAGTTGTTACCATTACGATGAACCCGGTTCTTGATTCTTCAACAGCTGCAAAAGCGGTAGTTCCACTTAAAAAAACCCGATGTGAATCACCGGTTTTCGAACCTGGAGGTGGTGGCATTAACGTTTCCAGAGCGTTAAAAAAATTAGGTTGCGATTCAATTGCTATTTTGATTGCTGGAGGGATTAACGGATCAAAATTGCAGCAACTGCTAAAAAAGGATAACATAAATTTTAAAATTATAGAATCAAATGAAAATACCCGGGAAAACATTATGGTAATGGATAAAAAAACTGGCGAACATTACCGGTTTGTAATGCCCGGTCCAACCATTAAAGAAAAAGAATGCCAGGAAGTTCTGAACGTATTGAATAAAATTTCACCCAAACCTGATTATGTAGTAGCAAGTGGAAGTCTTCCCCCCGGTGTTCCCGATGATTTTTACGCACGAATCGCTACATGGGCAAAAGATAATGATGTGAAAATGATAATAGATACATCAGGGCCCTCATTAGAATTAGCGTTGAAAAAAGGTGTATATCTGGCAAAACCTAATTTGCGTGAGCTTGGAGAAATGTTAGATAAGAAAAATTTAACTGGAATGGAACTGGATGAAGCAGCAAAAGAAATACTTTCAAAAGGTTATAGCAGGTTTCTTGTAGTTTCGCTTGGGGCAAAAGGAGCACTTTTCGCCCGGAATGATAGCCTGGAATATATTATTCCTCCTGTAATGCCTGTGGTCAGTGCTGTGGGAGCAGGCGATTCTATGGTTGCAGGAATTATATGTGGATGTCTTAAAGGATTTTGGCCGGAGAAGGCTATACGCTATGGAGTTGCAGCAGGAACCGCTGCTACAATGACTCCTGGTTCGGAATTATGTAGAAAGGATGATACCGACAAGATATTCGAATGGTTGAGTAATAATCGTGAAGACGATGAATAACTCA
>JBEPWX010000413.1:0-3861 GCA_041642235.1 Mariniphaga sp. | reverse complement strand
TTCCAATGGCAGCAACAATCATGGGAGCAAGTACAGCCTGATAAACATCAATGACAAGGTCTTGAATCACCAGTGCAGGAAGTGAAGCACCAAGAGCAGCGGTTGCTAAAATAGAACCTGCATAGGATTCATAAAGATCGGCACCCATACCGGCCACATCGCCTACGTTATCACCCACATTGTCAGCAATGGTAGCAGGGTTACGCGGATCGTCTTCTGGAATACCGGCTTCCACTTTACCAACCAGGTCGGCACCTACATCGGCAGCCTTGGTATAAATACCACCTCCCACACGTGCAAACAAAGCCTGTGTGGAAGCACCCATACCGAATGTTAACATGGTAACTGTAATTTCAATAAGTTTTGTCCGTGTACCTTCAGGAGTAATCACTCCATTAACCACATATTCAGGGTGGGCATGCACCAGGTCCAGCCCCAGGAAATGAAGCCCTGTTGCCATATTCTCGGGTGTATAAACCCACTCATTCAGCACCCAAAACCATGCTGCAATATCAAGCAGGGCAAAGCCTACCACCACCAACCCCATAACAGCGCCACTCCGGAAAGCCACCTGAAGTCCTTTGTTAAGCGACTGTGAAGCTCCGTGTGCTGTACGCGCTGAAGCGAAGGTTGCTGTTTTCATGCCCAAAAAGCCGCATAGCCCAGAAAAAAAACCACCCGAGAGAAACGCAATCGGTACAAAAGGATTTTGAACTCCGAAATAGGCCATAATGGTTAGTAATACAAAAAGAATTACGAAAACAATGGCCACCACTTTATATTGTCTCTTCAAATAAGCCATTGCTCCTTCCCTTACATATTGGGCAATTTCTTTCATCCGGTCGGTGCCTTCCGAATTCTTCATCATCGATTTGAAGAAAAACCAGGCAAAAACCAGTGCCAAAATGGAGGCAAAAGGAATAAGTAAAAACAGTGTACTCATAAATGAAAAATTTTATGTAACAGTTGTTACGATTTAGAATTATATTTCCGGTTTTTATATTTAAAAATTAGACGTTTGATTTCAGTCACAAAAAAAATTTTTCGAAACACAAAGATAATTTTAAAAATGAAATGCCAAATTCCACTTTCAATGAATTATAAAGGATTACCATTAAAATTAACACAACAGAAAGCATCAAAAATGTATAAGTGCCTTTCGTTGTTTTCCGTTCATTAAAACCGTCAGCGGATTTTCAAGTTCGACATGCTTAATGTATTGCATTTGATGAATTAATTTCCGGGTTTTTAATGCATCAAGATTTAACCTGGCATCTGCTGAATTGTGAGGGATTGAAAAATATCCGACATTCATGGAAGTTACATTATGAAAAAAATGTGATCCAAGTGATGCATCCAGCGGAAAATTGGGCAATCCCATTTCCACAATTACACGTGCTTTGGAAATATTTGACCATAGAACAGGAATTCCCGTAAATGGATCCTGTGAACCCCATCGTCCTGGCCCAATCAACAAATATTCTTTTTCATTTGTCTCAAAATAACGGTTGAGTTTTGTTATCTCTGCAGCCATTTGCCGGGTCTTAACCTTATCGAAATTTTCAGGATCAACGTATACAACATCTTTCAAATGGTCAATCATTCCATTACCCATTCCTCTCTCAGCATACATAAAAATATTCTCCTCATTGATCTCTCCCAGGTCGATATCAATCTGTTGTTCAACCCGGATGAGGGGTTTAATCTGCAATAAATAAAACCCTGGCAATCCATTTTCTTTTGAATCCATATCAATTGCATATTCAATTTCTACAGGAGACCCCATTGCCTCCTTAAAGAGTTTTAGCAGCAACTGAAGGGTTTCGGCCAGAGGGATATAATCATATTTTAATATATTGGCAAAATTAATAATCCTCGGGCCGTTTTCCTGAACACCAGGAACCACGTAATCATTTTCCATTACATAGGTGGATGCTGAAAAATTAAGTGTTCCATCTTTTTCAGCTTCTCTTATATGATATTTTTTTATAAAAGCATTTTCCCCCTTCTCTACCAAATCCACCTCGGAACCAGAAAGGTCAATAGCATAAAATTTTTTTTGAGAATCTCGTAATGAATCCTTTTCTGTTGTAGGATTTATAGTGGGATACCGAGGACAAAACCGATAGGAATTTTCTCCTCCCACTACATACATTCCTAATCCCACAGCTGCAACAGAAAATCCGTCCTCAGGTTGCATATAGGCAATGGGGTAATAATTATAAGATTGCGCCACACCGGAAATAGTAGGATAATATTTGCCATTATAATTCTGCCCTACAACTTCCTGAATGACCACTGCCATTTTTTCCTCTTCTATTTTATAATGAATGGCATCGAAATATGATTGGGCCGATTCGGTAAAAATACTCGAATATACCAATTTTATAGCAGTCTCAAGTTGATTATAACGTACTTGTATATCAGGATGATTGTTAGGAAGCAGATATGTAGCATATACTCCTGAAAATGGCTGAAGCAATGAATCTTCAAATAATCCGGAGGAACGAACTGCCAATGGCTTATTCATATGTTTAATATATTCCATAAGTCGTTTTCTGATCTTTTCATCAATTTCAGATTCCAGAAAATGTTGCCTGATGGATTCGTAATCATTCAGTGAATATATGTCATCATACAAATTATTGTTCTCAATAAACTTGTCAAATTCGAGCGCTCCTATTATTGTAGTTGCAGGAATGCGGATATTCATTCCCGGAAGCAGTTTATGGAAGTCAATGTTTTCAATAAAATTACTAATAAATGCAATACCCCTTCCCTTACCTCCTAAAGAACCTTTAGCCATTCGAAGGATCATACGGTTTGAGTTTACCAACACAGGATCAAAATTTACAATAGTCCCTTTCAGTTTCTCGAATCGTGATGTTTCAAATACATTAAGGCAAAACTGTCTGAGTTCTTCTGCCGATTTAAAATCTTCTGTTTTCACTGGCCGGAGAAGCTCAGCCATATTTATTTCTCCACGGGCCATTAACCATGTGGAAAACGAATTGCGCTTTCCATGATAAAACATGGCCTCTGCGGGAATATCTCTGAATTTCTCCTGAAATTCAATTAAATTTTCGGCTTCAGTAATGGGTTTGCCATCCTTTCCTTTGAAAATAAAATTACCAAATCCTAACCGGCGATATAAGAAATTCAGAATATCCATTGAAAGGCTTTCCGAGTTTTTATTTATAAAGTCGGCATGAATAGCTTTAGCTCTGCTTGCATTTGAAATATCCTGCGACTGTAATAATACCGGGATGGGATATTTTAATGTATTCTTAGCATATTTTAAAAGTTCAATACCCGCATCATCGTCATCCACACCTCCTTTTTCAAATTTCACATCAGAGATTACACATAAAATATAACGACGGTAACTGTTTATAATCTGCACTGCTTCTTCATAAGTATCTACAAGAATTACTTTAGGCCGTGCACGCATCTTAAGAATCTTATGCAACTCATCTTTGGCATCTTCCTGCACAAGTATTTGAGTTTGAGTCATTATGGTGGTGTAAAGCATGGGAAGGTAACGGGAATAATACTGGATGCTGTCTTCCACCAATAAAACTACACGCACATTTCCGTTTTGAGTATCAAGGGCTACGTTTTTTTTATCCTCGATATATTTTATCATAGCCAGAAATACATTGGAATTGCCATTCCATACGAATATACGATCAATATAGTCTAATTTTCTGCCTTCTGCCTGGAAGTAACGCAAGTCAGAATTATTGTTAGCAAGAAGCAGCAATGGGATTCGCGGACGCAAAGTTCCCAGAGCACGGGCAATTTCAACAGCCGCATCATTATCGATACCTGCCATTACAATTATAAAATCAAAATCGTGAT
>JBEPWX010000412.1:0-3861 GCA_041642235.1 Mariniphaga sp. | reverse complement strand
TTTTCCGGTTCGGGAATCCACGATTTTCGGAAGGAGTATATTTCTCTCCTGAATTTGAAATGCTGGACGGAACTGAAAAACAATCAACCGCTGAGCCTGCTTTTATAGTAGCTTCGGTAAAAAAATATAAATAAGAAATAATGGAAATAACAGTTGAAATCGGCTACTATCCCCTAATGAATGATTATGAAAAGCCTGTTGAGAATTTCATAGAAAAATTGGCCAGAAACAAAAAAATTACCCTTGAATGCGGAATTATGAGCAGCCTTATTACAGGTCGCTACGAGGATGTAATGGAATTGCTGAATCAGCAACTGAAGCCGTACCTTGAGAAATACCCGTCGGTTTTTACCCTAAAAATTTCGAGCACCTGCAAAATCTGTATAACCTGAAACTATAATTTCCAATCAAAACATCCTTTTTTGGCCAATAAAAAAGCGCAGATAGTAAATTCAGTTAAAAAAACTGACTAAATCTTAACATAATTTGTTCCGTAAGGATACCTTTGAGGCCTGCTCAGCATTGAATTTGCCTGATCATTATCGATGAATTTTTCCGCTTTGGGATCCCATCTAAGTATACCAGGCATTTTCATTGCAATGTGGCTGATAAGGCATATTGAACATGCACGGTGACCAATTTCAACGGGAGAGATTGGCTGTTTGCGTGACTGAATGCAATCGAGCCAGTTTCCATGCTGTTCTTCACTTATGTATAAATGAATTTCATTTTCACCAATTACTGACTTCAAAATATCGGGGCTACTGGCATCCAGGGCTTTTGTACTTCCCTCCGGTATTGGATCGCTCGGCGTAGCCCGGTAAGAACCGCGGGTAACAAATAGCCATCCATCGGTACCTTCATAACGGATGCCGTTTGGATAACCTCCACTTGTATAAACGGTCATGCCGTTATCGTATACTTGTTTTACCATAAAATCGCCATGTACATTCCAGCTTCCCGATTTGGGAAATTGGGCAATTGCCTCCACTGATACAGGTCCTGTAAATTCAGTATCCATTCCCCATGCTGCTGAATCGAAATGATGCTGACCCCAGCCGGTAATCATGCCGGCACCGTAATTTTCATGCCTGAGCCATCCGGGGCGGCCATACCCTTTCTGAGGGTGAACCAGGTTTTCAGTGTAAGTAATTTCAGGAGTAGTTCCCAACCACACATCAAAATTTAAATTTTTGGGAACAGGCATTTTAGGAAATATTGGTCCTGACGGATCTCCGGGAAGCCCTATTTTAATGGTATGAAGTTTCCCTATACGACCATTTCGTACCAGCTCCGCTGCTCTGCGGAACTGATCTGAGGACCTTTGCTGTGTTCCGACCTGAAGAATAACTCCTTGCCTGTGAACAATGTCACTTAATAAACGTCCTTCAGTTACAGTAAGTGAAGTGGGTTTCTGCAGGTAAATATCTTTTCCGGCAAGTGCTGCTTCTATCGCAGGCTGTGAATGCCAATGATCGGGGGTGCTTATAACCACTGCGTCAATGTCTTTATCCAGCAGCATTTCCTTATAATCACCATACATTTTTATATCCACGGCTTTGCTGCTTCCAGTTTTTTTGTTGTAAAACTCCTCCACAAATTTTTTACCATCTGCCATCCGATTGTTGTCGACATCTGATACGGCCACCATGCGAGCCACATCGTACTGCAATACTCCTGGCATATCATGATCGCGGGCGATGCGACCGCACCCAATCTGCCCGACGTTGATTTTATTGCCGGGTGCATTTTTCCCCATAACCGACGATGGAATGATAGTCGGGATAACCATTGTACCTACTGCAGTTGAAGCAGCATTTTTTATGAAAATTCTTCGTTTCATAGAATAGAATATTTAAATATAGTTATTCGGATTTATATTTTTCAAATTCACCTGCAATATCTGCCTGCACATGATCGCCTGAATGGACCAGCACCCGGTAACGTAACTTAATTTCTTCACCTTTTTTCAGTGAAATGCTTTCGTCATTTGCCGGCCAGTACATCGGTGTAGGTGAAAAAAAACCATAGTCACGTGTAAACCATGGTGCCGGGAACCACTTATTTGACGGGTGCTGCATGATAGCCATACCTTCCGTTTTTCCCATACGAATACCATAATAATCTATCCATGCCGAAGGTTTACCAAAAGTTCCATCCTCCCCGGTTTCCCCCTCAGCATTAATCATGGTACCGCCGTTAATTACTGCCAGGTCGGGGTCCATGCGCCCGCTGAATAAAGAATGATTGGTTTTTTCAATGGTAACATCCATGAGCATCACCATTGTTATTTTAAAATCGATTTGATATTTATCTGCTTCCGGTGCCGTAACCGTAATAATGCGCTTGTCTATTACAGGAGCATTGGCTCCCGGACGTATCCATATGCACTCGTTTTCAATGACGGCTTTTTCTCCACCTGTTTCTTTGATGTCGGCCCCCAGTGAGATTATCTGTCCACGCTCAATTCCTTCCTGCCAGTAATTTCCTCCGTTAACCTTGTCGCATCCAAAGAACAGTGAGCTGTGATGTGGGTAATTGGCATTCCTCATGGATGTTACCGAAGCATTGGAAGGACCATTTACCGGAAAGAAAAAAGGGTACTTTTCAGATGTGGATAATACATAAGCAGTAAATAAATTGCCATTAATCCTGAATTCAATTTTATCACCCAGCAATTCAGCTGTTACAACAGGCTGTGCTACAGTATCAAATATTCTGATTAAGAGAATGAGACCGATAAAACTAATTCTTTTCATTCTTGAAAGTTTTTATTCTATACTTCGGTGGAGTCGGCATAAATCGATTCAATTTGTTTTAATTACAGGCCTTTTTGCAAAACCATTCCAGTACATTTCAGCTGTATTGGCATTCATTTCTCCATCAAATACAATCATCCGGTATTTTAATGTATAATCCTTCCTGTTTTCAAGTTTCCAGTCTTTATGGCGGATGGGAACAAATTCGAAAAACATATCTCCCCGGCTACCATTGGCATCCAAAGGCCAAACCCGCATAGGTTCAGGATGCATACGATTAGAAGGATGACTCAGGAAAAGTATTCCTGAGCGACCTGCCTGCGTATCGGATTCACCTTCCACAAAGCACCACCTTGCATTCGATCCATCGGCATCCTTTCTGGTTTTCCCTTCCGAAGTAAGAACGGTACAATTATCCTTATGCCACCTTTCGGTGGCCCTGAACCCAATTCCTCCGCCATATCGATATGCATCAAGCATAATGCCGTTTGGCAACGGACTGTTTAGCGAAGTGGTATAGTCAATTATGTATATATTTTCCCCCGCATTCCAGGTTCTGACATCCAGTACTTCATTAATGGCAATCTGATCTTCACCTGCTCCTCCGAAATCGATATGCTGCTGCAACGCTTTAAACCCACTGAATACCTCTCCTTCAGTTTCCGACAGAAATGCTTCAAAACGAACAGTTCCCTGTCCTTTAGCAAGGTTCCAGAAATCCACCTCACGGCCGTCAATATGAGTCAGTGTCCATGGGCCCCAGATACCATAATGGTGGTAGTGATCAGGTGCCTGTATACGTGAAAGAATTTCACCTTCAGGCGACCTGAGCGGATGGATAAATCCCGAACGCTTGTATAAGGGGTCAATATCTTCAGGCGGGAAGGTCATTCCGTAGCGGTAATTTAAAACCGGCTTCCCATTCATCAGTATTTCCAGGTCCTGATGCTGTTTTTTTAAAACCACCTGCCGGTCACTATTACGGCTGTGGTCTTCCATCTTTAAAACAAACCTGCGTAATGAGTTGCGGGGAGTAATGCCATCAAGTATAAACCAAAGCTTTGCGTTATGTCCAGGTTCAAACTGGCATGGAATAAATGTC
>JBEPWX010000411.1:0-3874 GCA_041642235.1 Mariniphaga sp. | reverse complement strand
AGCCGGTGGTTCGCCCTGAGCATATGAATGCATTCCCGACAGATAGTAATTCACACCAAAATAAGTCATTAACACTGAACCGAAGCCAAGCAATGCAGCTGCACTTACAGCATAATTCCCTTTAAATCCTGGTATTTTATGCATATGAACGATAAAAGAATAAACTAGTATGGTTACCATTGCCCAGGTTTCTTTTGGATCCCAGCCCCAATACCTACCCCACGATTCATTGGCCCAAATTCCTCCGAGAAAAGAGCCTGCAGCCAATAAAAATACTCCAACAATTAACGAAATATGAATAATTACCACCAGCTCTTTAATAGTATGATTAATCCGGATTTCATTCTTCCTGTTCCTGAGAATCATTAACACCAGGTTCAAGAGGCCCAGCATGGCACCTATTCCAAGGAAGCCATAACTGGCCATGATGATGGCTACATGCACAATAAGCCAGTAGGACTTAAGTACGGGTACCAGATTTGTGATTTCGGGGCTCATCCAGCTAAATCCGGCTACAAGCAATGTAAGCCCGGCAAGCATCGTGGTAAGCGACAGTGTTATTTCAGAGCGCCCAACCAATAAGAGCCCTGCCAATAAAGTAGCCCAGCTCACAAAAATCATTGATTCATAGCCGTTGCTCCATGGCGCATGCCCTGAAATATACCATCGTATGGCAAGTCCGGCAGTCTGAACCAGAAAAAATAAGGCAATAAGAAAGAAAGCGGCCTTTTTTACCTTGTCAAGTTTAACTTTTGGATTAAAAATGTTATAAATCTGCAGGAGGAGTAAAAGCAACCCAACAGTTAAAAGTATTTTGGAAAGTTTGCTGAATACATCAGCCTTATGATATAAGATTTCCAGCTTTATTTTAGTATCGGAAGGGATAATTTCGCCACCCTCCTGCCTTTGATAACTTTTAATTTGATTCAGTAGTTGTAAGGCAGTCCCCCAGTCACTGTTTGCAACAGCAGCAAGATAATTTGAAGAAACCTGTTTGGCAAACGCTTCATCTTCTCCCTCAAGCAGGTTCGCTTCATTTGCTGCCACCCAATCGTTATTGGAATGACCCGATATAGGAAACACGGTAAAATAATGACCGGAAAACACATTGAATAAGATATTCACACGTTCATCCACATTGATAATTTCCTTATCCAGCTTGGTTCGTTCACTGCTTTTTTTTGCAAATGCCTCTGAAGCAAGATTGCCCAATTTATATCCTCCCATTTCCCTGGGAAGAACCACATCGTTAAAAGATGCATATCCTTTGGAAATCCCAAGAATTTCTTGCAGCTCACTGTTTGCAACTTTTATAACAGGTACCGTCTGCCATTGTGCAGGATTGGCCTGCATGTGCAGGAAAACTTCAGTAGCCGCCATCCCCTCCCAGCTGTTCTTTTTGGCTACCTTCCGCATGATTTCCGAAGCCAGGGTAGCAGTAGGTTCTACCCTGCCCTTATTGCTTTGCAGAAGTAACTCTTCAAATTCAGAGACATGACCTCTGTTTAATGGTTGAATGTTAGATGTGGGCTGTGCATTTACCACAGTCACCATAAATCCCAAAACAATAACAGCAAAAAGTTTTTTTCGTTCTTCACGCAATTTGGCTGAGGCTTTTACCAACTTTGTAAATCGGCTGTTTTTAACAAACAGGGTGAACAAAAAACCAAACATCATAAGAAAATAACCAAAATAAGTGATGGAAGTACCCAATGAATCGCTATTTACAGAAAGGACAGTTCCCTTTTCATCGGTATCGTATGACGATTGAAAGAACCGGTAGCCTCCATAATTCAAAATGTTATTCATGAAAATACGGTAAGGTTTTTCCAGTCCATTATCCTTCAAAACTACTTCACTGGCAAAAGAGGATGGGCTATTGGAACCGGGATACCGTTCCAGCTGAAAATCATTTAAATGAATAGAAAAAGGAAGTTCAATTTTACGGGAACCATAAGAAAGGGAAACATCAACTCCTCCTATGGTTGTGGAATAAAATTCGCCTACCAGACCTTTTTTCCCGAATGCAACCAGATTCTTTGACTGACCATCAACTGTAATCTGAGTTTGAATAGCATCATTAAGTTGTGCTTCCTTCGACTGAGAATAACCAATTTGAATCTTTCCTCTTCTAAAGAACCGGTCAACCGCAAAATGAATATTTCCAGCCGAATATACGGTTTGAGTATTTATTTCTGCAGGCATTTCAGGTGCAATTGACCCGGTATATTGTCCATTCATACCCAGCACATACACCGAGTCGGAGGCAGTAATGAATATGGAATTGTCATTAAGTGTCAAATTAATATCAGGCATTTCACCTGCCGGATTAAACCCTACAGATCGGCCGGCAATTATTTTTCTTTCGCCCTCTCTGAGATTTAAAACCGTGCGGTTAATATTGTTGCCCATCATAACTAAGGATATAACCGGCTCACCATTGGGATCGGCTACAACAGTTTCAATGGCTGAAGGTATATACTGCAGGTTTTCGATGTGGATAGATTTTCCATTTATATTCAGGTTTTCAGAAAACCGGTTTAATGTATAGGGAGAAAACAACACCTGCTCTGCCTGAGTGACAGTTTCATCTTGGTTGTTAACAACCATTTGAATATAAGTCTCTTCTGAAATTATGTAATCGGTAGATTCACCTTCACGAATGTGCATTATACCTTCGTAACCATAATAACGGGTCACTGCAGCGCCAATAAGAATAAATATAAAAGCAATATGAAACAGCAAAATCGGCCATTTTTTCCTGCTGTACAATTTATTAACAAATATGCTGCCGATTAAATTAATGCACAATAGCACCAGCAAAGCTTCAAACCAGCCTGCATTGTATATAAGGATTTTTGCTGTTACAGTACCGTAGTCGTTTTCAATAAATGTAGCGTAACCAATATAAATTGCAAAAATAACTGTAAGAACTCCTGTAAATAACATGGAGAAAAGAAACTCACCTATCTTCTTCATAACTCAATCTTCAAATATATTCCCCTCAGTGGTTGGTAAAAAAATGATAACGGTTTTTGGTGTAGTTTAGTATAGTTGAAAGTGACAATCGGAGCAATGTTGATCCCGCCAAACTTCGTTGATATCAACCGGATGCTTAAACTCGAGTGGTTCAGTAACATTTGAAATTTCCAAATTAGCCAAAGTTCCCTGTGCAGTAATATCATGGCAAAGGTTACAATCGCGGGAGATAACTCTCCCCTGATCGGAAGCATGCCTGTCGTTATGGCAACGATAGCAGCCATCTGTTTCCAAATGTCCAAGATGATTGGGGTATTCACTCCATTTTACTTTCATATAAGGAAAAATGTTTTGTGAATAACCTTCCTGGATACTGGCAATCGCCTTCTCAATATCCTGTTTCCTTGATTCAAGCAACTCAGGGTACATAAACTCGTAATACTCATTTACCTGGGCTTTTATTGCAGTTAAAGCACTGTCTTTGGTAGGATAATCTTCAACAAAAACCCCCATTGCAACCGATTTAATGTCGGGTAAATCTTTTGGGATATCGTCCGAAGCAAGGTATTCATCAATGAAATTTTGTGGAACCTTATAATCATGTGATGGCCTGTTGTGGCAGTCAAGGCAATCCATAACCCTTACCTCCAGTGAATCTAATTGGTTTTGAGATACTTCTTTATCCTGATCCATATAAACTGTTGATTCACCAGTTTTCAAATTGGTATATCTTACCCACGGAATTTCTCCTCTTTTAGTATCGGTAGCAATGTATTCAATTCTAACATCAGGATTTATATGCCAGTGAATGCCCTCACTTATCCCTTTTGCACTATGTTCTGAACTGGTTTTCAACAACATGTGTATATCCCATTCGGTGTTTTCCTCATCAGCC
>JBEPWX010000410.1:0-3877 GCA_041642235.1 Mariniphaga sp. | reverse complement strand
ACAAAGGAACATTAATGGAAAGACAGTATCTGCAAAATCCTAATAGGTTTCAACTGTTTTCAGCCAACGAGTATATTGAACTGGTTGTTGACTATCTGGAAGTACTAAATCCACAAATTATCATTGAAAGGTTTATCAGCCAGGCACCACCCGAAATGTTGATTGCACCCAGGTGGGGACTTAAAAATTTTGAATTCGTAGCAAAAGTCGAAAAACGGTTAAAGGAACGGGATACATGGCAAGGAAAAAAATACCTGTTTCATGAAAGCTAATCCCAAAATAACAGTAAAATCTACGGAAGAGAATAAATATCAATCCATTTTTTTTGCAAGTTGAACCCGAATTGATTAATTTGGTACCTGATCCTGATTCCCCTGAGAAAGGAAAGATACAGGTTAGCAATAAAATCTTATGAATTATTCTATGCCTCTAATGAATGGAAGTCCGGCTTCACCCAGCTTATATGCAGAATTACCCCGGTATTTCAGTAAACATGAAAAATTTGCCCTTGCAACGGTTTTAGAAACAACAGGGTCATCACCACAAAAGAAAGGCAATTCAGCATTATTTGGAAAAAGGGGATTAATTGCAGGAACCATTGGAGGTGGTATAGTTGAATTTTCCATTCAACAAATTGCAAAAGAAGCCATCACCGGTAAAACTGCATCTCTTCATTCCTTTAACCTGACAAACGATATATCGGAACAAGATGCTGCCATATGCGGCGGCAAAATGAAAATTCTGCTGGATGTCAACCCTAGAAAACATCTTGCTGTTTTTAATGCTGTAAAAAATTCACTCCTTAACCGGATTTCCGGAGTAATGATTCTATATTTTTATGCTAGAAAAAAGGATGAATACATAATTGAAAGGGAATGGATCTCAAACAAAGATTTAAATAACTTTTCATTCTCACTGGCACCGAAAATCAGAAAACAGGTTGAAGACATGTTGGCTAATCCTGTACATAGAGATTTCAGTAAAATAGAATCTCCTGATGTTTCTGGCAAAAAAGAGCTTACAATTTACCTTGAAATGATTGTTCCTCCTCCCAGACTGATTATTGCAGGAGCAGGACATATAGGAAAAGCATTATCTTCTCTGGGAAAAATGCTTGGCTTTGAAGTTATTGTATGGGATTACCGTAGCCAATATACTACAAAAGAAAACCTGCCCGATGCTGATTTAATCCTTAACGGCAGTATAGAAACTTCATTGGCAAAAGTTTCCGTAGATAAAAATACGTTCATAGTTACAGTAACTACCGGTCATAACAATGACTCAGAAGTTCTTAAAACATTTCTCAAATCACCGGCCGGATACTTAGGTATGATTGGCAGCAGAAAAAAAAATATTTTGATGCGGGAGCAGTTTATAAAACAAGGTTGGGCTACAGCAAAAGAATGGGAAAAAATATATAGCCCTGTTGGACTGGATATCAATTCGGAAACTATTGAAGAAATTGCAGTTAGCATTGCAGCTCAACTCATACAGGTTCGACACCAGATAAACAGCAAAAAATGAAAAATGTATGGGCAATCATATTGGCTGCTGGCAGCTCTTCCCGGATGCATCGGCAAAAGCTGCTTCTGCCGTTTCACGGGCTGTCGGTAATTGAAAAAGTAGTAAAAAATGCTGTTGATTCATTAAATCATAACATTATTGTTGTCCTCGGTTCTCACAGTAGTGAAATTCGCCAACAGATTAATAATCCCAACCTGAAATACTGCATTAACCAGAACCACCCTGAAGGCATGCTTTCATCCGTAATTTGTGGATTTAATGAACTCCCTGAGAATGCTGTGGCAGCAATAATTTTTCTTGGTGATCAACCTCATGTTCCTGCATTAGTGCCAAAGCAATTATTAGCAGCCTGGGGCACTTCAGAAAAGGGAATCATAATACCAACCTATTCAGGAAAACGCGGTCATCCAATTCTGATAAAAACAAAATATAAAAAGGAAATAGAACAACTCGACAAAAATAAAGGGTTGCGTGGCCTTATGGATAAATTTAGTAGCGATGTATTCGAAATGGAATGCACAACACCGGAAATAATCAGGGATATTGATACACCGGAAGATTATTTTTTTGAAATTAATAATAACCAATAAGTATGGCTGAAAAAATTCATTTTGAGTTAAATGGAAGCAAAGTAGAAGTTCAGGTTGAACCAGACCAGACACTACTTTGGGTGCTGCGTTCACATTTTGATCGAACAGGAACAAAATATGGATGTGGACTGGGATATTGTGGATCATGTACTGTGCTGATGAATGACGACCCTGTGCGTTCGTGTGGAATATTTATGGAAGATGTGGCCAATACAAAAATTGTAACTATTGAAGGACTTGCTAAAAATGGAGAACTCCATCCGGTTCAGCAAGCATTTGTCAACAACGATGCACTACAGTGTGGTTATTGTACACCTGGAATGATTATGAATGCAGTAGGATTGCTTAAGAGAAATCCCATGCCCTCACGAAAAGAAATTATTGATGGAATGGAAGATAACCTTTGCAGATGTGGTGCTCATACACGTATTATTGATGCAGTTGCTTCTGCTTCAAAAGAGATGAAAGGAGTTGAGCAGCCATGAAAACAAATACAATCGACAGTTTCTATTTTCATGATGTTAATAAACCACCGGTGCAGGTTAACAGACGTGACTTTCTGAAAAATATTGGTGGAGGTATCATAATTGTTTTTTCTCTTAGTGAACTGGCATTCAGAAGCGGATATAAAGGGCTTGATGAAGAGGATTACCCTCAGTTCAATGCATTTCTAAGAGTAAAAGAGGACGGACGTGTTGAATGTTTCTCGGGAAAAATAGAAATGGGACAGGGCATTAATACATCCCTGGCACAGTCACTTGCCGATGAACTGGAAGTAGATATCAATCAGGTTGAAATGATAATGGGGGATACCATGCTTTGTCCCCATGATTACGGCACGTGGGGCTCTATGACCACACGGTTTCACGAACCTCTTATACGCGCTGCAGCCGCGGAAGCAAGAGAAGTCCTTAAAAAACTTGCTTCAGAAAAGCTTAATTCACCTGTTAGTCAACTAATTGCATCAAACGGAAGAATATCTTTGAAATCAGATATCAGCAAAAGCATATCATACGCCGAACTGACAAAAGGACAAAAAATCATCCAACAGATTTCGTTCAAGCCTGAAATTAAAAAACCCGGACAGTTCAAATACATAGGAAAGTCATTTAACCGAAGAGATGCTGAAGAAAAAGTTACGGGAAAGGCTCTTTACAGCGCTGATATTCGTCTCCCGGGGCTTTTATATGCATCTATAGTAAGACCACCTGCCCATGGTGCAAAACTAATTTCAGTTGACTTATCGGCAGCTGAAAAAATAAAAGGAATTCAAATTAAAAGGGAAGGTGATTTCATTGTCCTTCTTCACGAATATCCTGAAACAGTTGAGCGGGCAATATATTCCGTAAAAACCGAATGGGAAAAGCTTCCTTCCAAAGCTGATAATGAAAGCATATTTGCTCATATCCTAAAAACAGCCGTCGATAGCAAGGTACGCTATGAAGAGGGAAGTCTTGAAGCAGGCAAAAACGAATCTGATATTATATTTGAGCATGAATATCACGATGGCTATAAAGCACATGCCTCTATTGAAACACATGCTGCTACTGCCATATATGAAAAGGGCAAAATAACGATGTGGGCATCATCTCAAACACCGTTTGGTACACAGGAGGAAATTGCGGAGCTCCTTGGAATTTCAAAGGAAGATGTTCACCTCAGGCAAATTTATTTGGGTGGTGGTTTTGGAGGTAAAATATATAACCAACAGGCTCTTGAGGCTGCTCGGATAGCAAAAATGACAGAAGGAATACCAGTTCAAC
>JBEPWX010000409.1:0-3886 GCA_041642235.1 Mariniphaga sp. | reverse complement strand
CATTACTATTAACATTTATACTAAGGCCAGGTATAGCCCCTTGAATCGTTTGTGTTAGATTGACTTGTGGCATATCTTCCAACATCTCGGGCTTAACAGATGCCACTGAACCAGTAATATCACTTCTTTTCTGGGTTCCGTAACCTACAGCCACTACCTCTTCAATCCCAATAGCATCAACCACCATTGTCATATCAATTGTGGATTGATCACCAACTTCAATTTCTTGGGTGCCCATACCCACAAAAGAAAATTGCAAAGTGGCATCATCAGGAATACTTGTCAATTGATACTCTCCTTCGGCATTGGTAACTGTTCCCTGAGTAGTACCTTTTACTACCACAGTAACGCCCGGGAGAGGTTCGTCGGATTCGTCGGTAACGGTACCTGTTACTGTTTTTTCTTGCGCAAAGCTGCTGAATACGGTCAGTAGCAATAACAACAAGAGCATACTCAATTTTTTAAAAATTAGTCCGATTTTCATAGATTGTAAAATTTAAAGTTCATATATTTTTAATTATAAAAAGATGTAGATTAACAACAGAAGTATTGCTGCTATTAAAAGGGAAATGAAAATAATTGAGATTAATAATCGATTTTTTGAATTATTCATAAGTTATTGGTTACAGAGGAGGCAAACCTATGAATAATTAAAACTGTAACCACAATTTTTAGTTACAGTAAGCTAAGGTAAATGTTACTTTCTTATTTAAAATGGTAACAGCATTGCAGGGTAAATGTTACATTTGATTTTTAAAATCTTTTGTTAGGTTTTTTCGAACTTTATCGCTAACTGCATATTCTGAAGGAGTTACTCCAAATAGTTTTTTAAAACAATCCCTGAAATACCCGGCATCTTCAAATCCAACCATATTTTGGACTTCTTTTACCGAAATTTTTCTCTGAACAAGAAGTGAAGCTGCACGTTTTAGCCTTACAGTTCTAATGAATTCAACAGCAGTTTGATTGGTAAGTGCTTTAATTTTCCGGTAAAAGTGAACACGACTCAATCCAACATGTTCACTTAATTTATTCACGCTGATTGAAGGATCTGAAATATTGTCAGTAATATAATTTACTGCCTTTGTTAAAAGTTTTTCATCAATTGATGTTAAAGTAATGCTTCCGGGATCAGACAGAATTTCTACTTTGTAATGGTTTTGAATCAGTTTTCGCTGATTGATAAGGTTTTTTACTCTTATGGATAAAAGTTTAGCGCTGAATGGTTTCGTTATGTATTCGTCTGCTCCTGTTTCATATCCTTCATACTTAAAAGTTAATGCAGTTCGGGCTGTAAGCAAAATTACAGGAATATGACTTGTTCTGATATCAGTTTTAATTTTTCTGCATAATTCAATGCCATCCATAACAGGCATCATAACATCACTTATTATTAAATCAGGTGTATTTTCGATTGCTTTTGTTAATCCGATTTCTCCATTTTCTGCTTCTTCAATTTCATATGTATCACCGAAATAATTTCTTATAAATGTTCTGAGTTCGGCATTATCTTCAACAATCAATAACTTCTCAAACTCGTTGTTTTGGTCAAAATCGTTAGGTTCAGAGCTTGCATCCGCAGTAGCAAGAGAGATTTCACGCGTATGTAGTTCGCTTGTATATAAACTCACATCTTCACTGGTTTTGAAATTTAGGTCCAATTCCTGTTCGGTGTAGATGTCTTTATCCATTGATAAATAAACTGAAAAAGTAGTTCCTTTAGATGCTTGATCGCTCGGATTGCTATTCACGTAAATGGCACCTTTATGCAATTTTACCATTCTCCTTGTAAGCTCAAGACCGACACCTGCTCCAGGGATATTTTCAAAGGTTTGATTCTGCTTTGAATAAAAACGTTTGTAAATATGTTTTAAGTTTTCGGGAGCTATGCCTTTTCCGCTGTCTTTAACATCAATTCTTAAATAGTTGATTTTTGTATCCAATTCAGAAGCAATGTTTTTAACGGCTATACCTTTAACTTCATTTGTAGTAAGTTGAACTTTTCCTCCGCTTTCAGTATATTTTAATGCGTTTGACAACAGGTTGTTTATTACTACTTCAAGTTTGTCTCGGTCAAACCATATTATTGAACTTTCATTATGGGGAAGAAATTCGAATTTAATATTTTTTAAACCTGCAACTTCCTTAAAAGCAAGGCTTATTTCTTTCAAAAACCGAATGATATCACCTTGAGCAGCATTTAGCTGGTCATGCCCCGTTTCAAGTTTTCTTAAATCTAAAATTTGATTGACCATTTGCATCATTCGTAAACCACTTCGGTGAATTTGGGTCAGTTGATGTTTTAACTTATTGGGTATATCAGAATTTAAAACAAGGCTTTCAAGTGGGGCAAGTATCAGAGTTAGCGGTGTTCTTAATTCATGTGAAACATCGGTGAAAAATTTAAGTTTTAATCTGTGCAGTTCCTTTTCCTTTTCTCTTTGAAAGTGCTCCATGGCCAGTTGGTTTTTCATTTTGGCCCATTTTTGTGAATATAAGAAAAATATAGCCAGCATAATACCAAGTACAAAAGCATAAATTATAAATGCCCACCACGTTTTCCACCAGGGCGGAGCAACGATTATTGTTAAGCTTCTATAATCGTCGTCCCATTTTTCGGGATTTGTAGACGCATTAATTCTTAGATCGTATGTGCCCACCGGGAAATAAGTGAAATTAATAGAATGCTGATTGCCCAAATCAATCCAAGAATCATCTAATTCACTCACCATATACCTGTAATAGGTATTTTCAGGATTAATGAAATTAATCCCTGTGAAAAATATCGAAAAATCGCGCTGATTATTGTTGAGAGTTATACGTGAGGTTTCATTTATACTTTTATCCAGCGGAGAATCATCTTGATGTGGTGAGGTTTTTTTATATTTTAATCTGAATTCGGTGAAAATTATGGAAGGATAAAAATCAAAGTCTTTAATTTCAAACGGATCAAACTGATTGTAGCCGTTTATTCCACCAAACAATAATTCACCTGATTCAAGTTTCAGTGCGCTTCCCGGATAAAACTGTAACCCCTGAAGACCCTGTCTTAATGTAAACGATTGTGATTGTATTTGGGGAATTTCACCGGAGTCACCTGAAAATTTTATTTGTGAAATGCCATTATTCGTGGTAATCCATAAATTATTGTTATTATCCTGAAGTAATGCATGGACTGTGTTGTCATTCAGCCCGTTTCCTGTATTGAACCAGAAAAGTTTTTCACGCTGAATGAGAAATAGACCATTCCATTGAGTACCAATCCAGATATTACTATTTGCATCTTCAGTAATAAAATTTATGTAGCTGATTTGATTTATTTTTCTTCCAAATATCTTTTCCAAATCAATTATTTCATAACCATTAGACGATAAGCCATAAATACCTGATTGTGCACCTACCCAAATCCGATTCTTTGAATCTTTATAAATTACATTAATGTTTTTTTCAGGTCCTTCAATGTTCCGAAATATTCCTGTTTTCGGTTCAAACAATTGCAATCCACCTCCATTAGTACCAATAAGGATATTGCCATTGTCCTGAAGACAGAGTGAATGCACCTGATTGTGGCTCAACGAATTTATATTATCCTGTTCGTGTAGGTAATTTTTGATATGTGCTCCATCGGAAATATTCACCCGGCTCAAACCGTTAAATGTTCCAACCCACAAAACACAGTTTGCGTCTTTAATTACTGTCTTGATGTTATTACTTGCGATAGAAGAGTTTTCGGTAGTATAGTGATAAATTATTTCATCGTTCATCGGATTATACAAATACAGACCTTGGGCTTCAGTTCCAATCCACAGATTTTCGTTTTTGCCTTTTCTTAAAACACTTACCCCTTTAAGTCTTTTGTCTCTTCGGTGGGTTTCAAGGTGGGTTC
>JBEPWX010000408.1:0-3903 GCA_041642235.1 Mariniphaga sp. | reverse complement strand
TGAAATGTACCAGTACCACCTATTTCAATCATTTTAGGTTCAGAATATATTAATTCACCGGAAGTAGCATCAATATATCCAATATCACTATTGTTCCTGTGGTTCGATTTTAAATAGGTTCTGTAAACCAATTTAGGTGGAAGTAATGTATCAACCTGTTCATCTTTTAGTTCAATAATCATTAATTCTGCGTTAAAGTCCTTAATTGAATTTAGTGGGATGTCTTTTCTTTCTGCGAATTTTTTATAAGCCTTTTCTTTTGCAATAGGAGAAGCAATATTTATGGTATTAATTTTAACATAGTTCCCATGTGCAAAATACATTTCACCATTTTTGTAATGGAAATTGTACCCGCCATTTTTAACTTTAATTCCTTTGTAATACTGATCATAATGTACATCTGAATACCCTTGCTTATCCGGTTCGTTAAAGAATTCTTTTACAAATTCTACATCCGGTGAGACTTTTAGCCATTCATTAAAAAAATCTGTTGAAGATTTTGGGGTTGATTGATTGTTATTGTTCAAATCAAATTCAGCCGACTGGATAATTCCCCTGGAATTTTTTATAATCCGTGCATGTTGTGAATTTTGGGCTGTGCTAAACACTACAGCCACCATAAGGATGAAGAAAATCTCTGGTTTTTTCATTTTGATTAATTTTATAGTTATGTTTAGTTCAAAGAATACTTTTTACGGAGAGAATGAAATTATGCTTAAGAATAAATGAAACTATTTTTGCCGGATATATATATCTTCCTGAGAAAATGGAAGTCCAATGTATGTTATCTTTAAGGAATTGTTGCAGTAAGAAAATTCAAATTTCCATTTCCGCGGATAAGGATATGACGATTTAACATGAGTGAATTCAAAATGCAGGAGTGAATCCAACGTGAAATATCCTTCATTTTTTTCCAGTTTATTATAGTAGCCCGAAAAGTGTTCCATCGTCATTTCTCTGTTTGTTTTAAAATCAAGAACAATTGGACTGGCAAAATGATATTCACCTGTACCCCTGAAACTTACAGCCGCGTCCTGAATACAAGTTGAACTCTTGAGCCGGATAAGCCCAAAATTTGCTTCGGTCAATAAAGTGGCAGTACGTTCCCACCTGCCTGTAAGTATCTTAACAGAATCAGATTCCAATGATCCACAATTTACATTAATGCCGGATTTCCATGCACATGATGGGTTGGAATAGTACCAGGTTCTGTCAATCGATTCCAGTTGGGTATCCAGGCTATCAATAGTACTAGTAATTATTGGGTCATTAACAAGGTTACCTTTATAATCAAAAAGTGTATGTATTACATTCCATGTAGTATCAGCCAAAATACGCTGATAAATATAATACTGGTTATCCCATCTGAAAATACGCATATCGGCAGAACAAACATATGTTTCTTTTTCAATTTCAGTCTGAATTTCTTTTACCCATGCGGGTTCAACAAACGATCCATCCCCGTTGCTGAGATCCTCTTTTTCGCAGCTTATGAGGGCTGCCAGGAACATCAGAATTAGTAAAGATTGAAAGATTTTCATTTTAGTTTTATTTTGGTTTTAATTTGTAAACACAATTCAGCAGGTTCCCAAATGTATTGTTTTTTAGTTCAATAATAAATTTGAATTAAATGTATATAATTATTTCATGAAAACAAATGATTACTTCAATTTTTTACTTATCTCTCTCTCTCTCTCTCTCTCTCTCTAATTTACTGGAATATAAGATTTTATAAAAACATGTTTTAGAGCATGTATGCAAACTACATGGATAACATCTATTCTTTAGAGATGTATGTAAATTTATCTGTTTGCAGCTACAAGGCGATGCCATTTGAAGCATTAGGGTTGGAAACCTTCCCATCCTCACCTGTGTTCGTCGTAAACATAACTCGGTATTCGGTTGCGTTCTTTGGTTTTATACCTGTGGGCTGAAGCCCTATAGTCGTGAATCATTCCATCCTGAGTCCAGGCTTAAAATCCGTGGTTAGTGGGCCTGTAGTCGAATCACTTATGCCGCCACTGGCTCACAAGCCTTGGTCTTTAGCCAGGGATTAGCAACAGTGTCATCACCGGTTTTTTCTAACTTTTGTCTTCCTGCCTGCAACTTCTTCACCACCAGCTTATCGTTTAGGAGTTCCTCATTATTCCCTACTCGCACCAGTTAGATTCTTTTCCTTCTTCTGCATTTATCTCATGTGAAACAAATTGTTGTTCATTTGCGGGAACCTATGCTGTTTTCCCTATGGTTATTGCATGAATGGACTGAAAGCCCTGTGAGGAAATATCATTTATTAAGCTTCAGGATTATTTTTATAATAAAGATTGATTTTGCTTATATTTGGAGTATGAAAACATCTGAGAATAAAATATTAAATCAGATTAAAAAAATTGTAAGGGAAAAGGAGCCATCGGCAAAGATTTACCTTTATGGTTCACGTTCAAGTGGCATTGCAAAAGAAGATTCTGATTGGGATTTGTTGATTTTACTTAACAGAGATCATATTTCACCCGAAATCGAAAGAGAAATTACTTATCCGCTTTACGACCTTGAATTTGATACGGGAGAGGTAATTAGCCCAATGATTTACACTTTTAAAGAGTGGAAGTCAAAATATAAAGTTACCCCTTTCTATCAAAATGTAATGAGGGAGGGGAAGCTGTTATGACAAAATATACACCGGATGATTATATAAAATACAGGATTGAAAGAGCCCGGGAAACCATTAAAGAAGTTCAGACACATATTGATAACAACTACTGGAACACTTCAGTAAACAGAATGTATTATGCTTGTTTTTATGCTGTCAGTGCATTATTGGTAAAGGAAAAGATCGATGTTTCGAGCCATACGGGTGTCCGCCAAAAATTTGGAGAGTACTTTGTTAAAACGGGTAGAATTGCCAGGGATATGGCAAAGATTTTTACCGAATTAGCAGAGAAAAGACATAAAGGAGATTATAATGATTTCTACGATTTTGATGAAGAAACTGTTATTCATTTATATCCTCTTACTCAAAAATTTATAGATGAAATAATAAAGATCCTGGATATGGAAAGTATAAAATGGACAGATTAGCAAATATACATCCGGGAGAAATCTTACTTGAGGAATTTTTACGTCCCCATGGGATATCGGCATACCGGTTAGCAAAGGATACCGAAATGCCACAGACCCGCATTTCACAGATAATTAAAGGTAATCGCAGAATTACTGCCGATACTGCGCTTAGATTCTCATCATATTTTGGTACGACTGCAAAATTTTGGCTTGGGCTTCAGGATGATTATGATATCGAAGAAGAGAGAAATGATAAGCACGAAATATTGACAAAGATTAAGATAAAGGCACCCCATTTATAACCCAGGCATGTTGTGAATACAGGCACATAGCCTATTCGATAGTAATTTTTACTAAAAAACATTTTAAATTCTGCATTCTGCCATGAATTATTTGCAAATTTACTCTGCATCAATTCCAAAATAATCGTGTGCAATAATATTTCTTAATCTCTTTATTTTTGGCCACTCAATTTCTTTACCAGCATCTTCAATAAAACCGTGTGATAGCTTTTCTGCCATTTCACGTGGCATATTAACCCCGGCCTTTAGGCTGGGGTATGACAATAACACAATCTCCGCATTCCCGACCTCCGTCTCCGGTCTTCCCTACATCTTCTTCACCATCAGCTTACCTGTTAACAGTTCTTCTTTATACTTTACCCGCACCATGTAAATTCCATTCTGCCAGTTAACATAGTTCCCATGTGCAAAATACATTTCACCATTTTGTAATGGAAATTGTACCCGCCATTTTTAACTTTAATTCCTTTGTAATACTGATCGTAATGTTCATCTGAATAGCCTTGCTTATCGGGTTCGTTAAAAGATTCTTTTACAAATT
>JBEPWX010000407.1:0-3913 GCA_041642235.1 Mariniphaga sp. | reverse complement strand
ACCTTTTTTGAAAAAAAGTTTTACCCCTCTGTCCTTCAACCGTTCTATTCCTTTTTCACCTATCAATGCAGAAATAATAATCTCACAATCACGGATTACGGCATAAACATCCAGTGTTTTTTGATGCTGCATTGTGTTTTCATACGGGTTGACTCTTTTTTCGATAAATGAAAATTGTTTTCCATCGGTTGTGGAATAGATATTGAAATATTTGGCCATGCCGAGCATTTTGGGAAAAACAGTTATTCCGTCGTTCGTGGGAACTGCTATCAATAAAGGATTATCTGATTTATTTTTCATTTTTTTGAACTAAGGAAAAACAAACACCTCTTTGAACATTGTAAATTTACAAAAACTATCCTTCTTTTTTATTTGAATTTAATCTGAATAAATTTTTCGTTTTGAGAATATGTTTATTTTTTTGACAGAAAAGGACTTGGCATAAGCATTATCTGGACTGTAACTTTTTATAAATCCGGAATTCTCCTGAAATCCTGCAGCATTATATCTTTTAAAGATGGATTATACAAGGCCGCAGAAGGATGCCGCAACGGATAAATTTTTTGTCCGTTGCAATCAATCAATTTCCCTACAAAATCGGAGGATGATATGTTTCCATTGCAAAAACGGCTCAGAATATACTTTGTGGCTTGATATCCCAAAGGAATCAGAAATTCCGGTTTTATAATTTCAATTTCCTGGTCCAGATATTTGCCGCATAATTCAATTTCATCGCTTTTGGGTTTCCGGTTTTTAGGGAGCCTGCATTTTATCAGGTTGGTCATATAAACCTCGTTTCTGTGCAGCCTAATTTCCGAAAACAACTCATCAAACACCTTTCCTGTGGGACCAATAAACATTTTGCCAACTTTGTCTTCCATTTCGCCCGGCGCCTGTGCAATAAAAAAGAGGCGGGCATTTACATTTCCCTCACCGCAAACCGCATGAAATCTTCCGGAGCTTAAACGACAACGCCTACATTCTTTTATGCGGTTATTCAGTATTGTAAGTTCTTCATATTTTCCGGGAAAATTTTTCATATATAACTTGTTTAATTGTAGATAACTAATTGTAAAAAATGAAAATCATGGGTACTCAGTTTTATCACAATACTATTCCGGTGAGGACAAATAATAACTCTTCCATAATTTCGGTAGCCTTTCCCTGAAGAAAAATATCTGTAATTGTGGTTGTATAGTTTGAAGGGGCAGTGTTAATTTCAATAATTTTGGATTTATTCTTTTTGGCTTCGATTGGAATTAGCGATGAAGGCATTACTTCACCGGATGTTCCGATTAATAATAATACTCCGGCATTTTTAGCTTCAATTAAAGAATTAGTGTTGGCAGGCTCCTGAAGCGGTTCGCCAAAAAATACAAAATCAGGTTTTAGAACAGCACCGCAAACCGAACACACTGGTGGTAATTTGGTTAGTTCGATTTCTGAAACAGGATATTTTTTCAAACACTTTTCGCATTTCAAATACCTGCAACTCCCATGAAGTTCATATACAAGTCTGCTTCCGGCTTCCTGGTGCAGGTTGTCAATATTCTGAGTAATGACGGAATGTAATAATCCTGTTTTTTCCAACGTCGCCAAAGAAAAATGGGCCTCATTGGGTTTTACTTTTCCATAGTAATCGCAAAATATTTCTTTTATTAGCGGCCATGATTTTTTCGGATGGCTGTGAAAATAATTAATGTCGAGGAAACCAGGATCGTATTTCGACCACAATCCATTTTTACCGCGAAAAGGCGGAATGCCGCTTTCCACCGATATGCCGGAACCTGTAAATGCAACTGTATGTGCAGAATATTTTATCAGTTCCGCTGCATGTATCATTATGTCTGAAATTCCGTTCACACTGAATATTTTACCAGGGAATTTGATTTATCTCGTGAATCTGAATCTTTTCTAATTCTGTACCCGGGAAAACTCACCTGGTAAATTTTCTCAGGTAATACGAATGTCCGCCGAATTGAACTTTCTCGACCAGGTTTTCCTGCAAAAGCGTATCAAGTGAATTTTTATTTCCGTCTGTTTTTTTCAGTAACTCCAAAACTGCATCTTCGCGCATGGGATGAACAGCCGTAATACTCAGCAAATCGTCCCTGAAATTTCCGGCAGAAGCAAAAGCGTTGCCTTCGTAGCCCGTTAACAATTCAACATGTTCAATGTATTCCCTGAAAATATGGTAGGCTGTATTCACGATGCCTTCGTCCGGTGGTTCAACTTTTTTAAACGCCGGCGGGCGGGTTGGTATTGCAATGTAAGCTACATCGAGCTCAAAACTTTGGATAACCCGGGCAGTGTTTTTTAATTCCTCAGGTGAATCGTTTACCCCTTTTACCAGCATGGTTTCCGTAACCATTTTGCCTAAAAACTTTTCCCTGAAAGCACGAATACCATCCGCAATCTGATGAATATTCAGTTGCTTATGCGGGATGTTTATTTTTTTCCAGATTCCGATAGAAAACGCATCGGCTTTAACAGAAACATAATCGGCTTTGAGCAGATCATTCTGCACTTCGGGCTGGTCAATTAACGAGGCATTGGTAATTACAGCTACCGGAACCCCCAGCCTTTTAATCTTCTCAATTAAAGCCCCCAGATTAATATCCAGCGTTGGCTCTCCGTCGGGTACGATGGTAATATAGTCAGGATATTCATTTTTGTTATGAATAATGTTTAGCAACTCTTTTACTTCATCGACCAGGTCGTCGGACTTATAAAATTCCTGCCGGGTTATCTGCATTTTAATTGCTTTCCCCACCTGGCAATAAATACACGAATAAGTGCAAATTTTATAAGGAATATTATTCACCCCCAGGCTTTTCCCCAGCCTGCGGGATGGTACCGGACCAAAAACTCTGCGTTCCATACTATGTCTAAGTTTCAGGCTCCCGTAATTTCTTTATGCAGGTAAACAGCCTGTATGAGATTTAACAGTTTAACTCCCTCTTTCATGGGGCGCTGGAAAGCTTTTCTGCCCGAGATAAGTCCTGTGCCACCGGCACGTTTATTGATGACAGCCGTGCGGACAGCCAGTGAAAAATCATCGGCTCCCGATGAAGCTCCGCCGGAATTAATTAACCCGATTTTTCCCATGTAACAGTTGGCCACCTGATAGCGGCAAAGATCAATCGGATGATCCGAAGTTAGTTTTTTGTACATGTCGGGGTGGGTTTTGCCAAACTTAAGGGCAGTAAAACCTCCGTTGGTTTCGGGCAGTTTTTGTTTAATCAGGTCGGCTTTAATGGTAACGCCCAGGTGATTGGCCTGTCCTGTCAGGTCGGCAGCAGTATGATAATCCTTTTCTTTGGTTTTAAAATTGTTGTTGCGCGTATAGCACCATAAAACCGTTGCCATTCCCAGTTCATGCGCCTGTTCAAAAGCCTCCGCCACCTCAATAATCTGCCTGTTGGATTCCTGCGAACCAAAATATATGGTAGCTCCAACAGCTATGGCCCCAAGGTTCCAGGCTTCTTCCACGCTTCCAAACATTATTTGGTCGTATTTATTGGGATAGGTCAGCAGCTCATTGTGGTTTATTTTCACAATAAAAGGAATTTTGTGGGCATATTTTCGGGCATGCAGCGACAGGCCTCCAAAAGTTGTTACCACTCCGTTGCATCCGCCTTCAATGGCCAGTTTGATAATGTTTTCCGGATCAAAATAATCAGGATTTGGTGCAAACGAGCTACCTGCCGTATGCTCAATTCCCTGATCGACCGGCAAAATGGACAAATAACCGGTGCCCGAAAGCCGCCCGTGTTGATAAATGGAAGACAAACTTTTTAAGACCTGCACATTCCGGTCTGAAATGCCGAAAACCTCATCCATTGCCGATGGGCCAGGCAGGGTTAATCTTTCTTTGGAAATGCAGGTGTTTTTGTAGTTTAACAAATTTTCT
>JBEPWX010000406.1:0-3915 GCA_041642235.1 Mariniphaga sp. | reverse complement strand
CAGAAATTTTAATTCAAATCATTTTAAATAAAATTATATGAAGTTACTTATTATTTATGCATTTCTGTTCCTAAGTGTTTTCTCTGTTTTTAAAGGTGCTTACGCGCAGACAAAAGAGCAAACAATGGAATGGTTCAGGGATGTAAAGTTTGGTATGTTTATTCATTGGGGCGCATACGCAGAAATTGGAAGAAATGAATGGGCAAGGGCCAACTATAGCATGTCAGTAGAAGAATACCAAAAGTACATCGACCGCTTTAATCCTGTCGCATTTAACCCCGATGAATGGTTTGAACTGGCTCAGGATGCAGGTATGAAATACATGGTGTTTACTTCAAAACATCACGACGGTTTTTGTATGTTTGATACAAAGCTGACCGACTACAGCATTATGAACAATTCATATGGTAAGGATATAGCGGGAATGCTGAAAGCTTCCAGCGATAAATACACTATGCCATTAGGATTTTATTATTCCATTCGTGAATGGTACCATCCCGATTATATACAACCCGGTACCTGGGCAGACCGTTTTGAAGGTCTTGAAAAAGCACCTGCCAAACATGCCGATTCTCCGAACCTTGACCGGTACATGGAGTACGTTAAAGGTCAGTTGAAAGAATTGGTAACCCAATATGATCCTTATGTTATATGGTTTGACGGGACATCGCAGCATACCTTAGAGGAATTGGGTTCATATGAAATTTCAGATTATCTTAAAACTTTAAAACCGGAAATGCTGCACAACAACCGGATATTCCCCCAAAACATCCGGCGTGATAATCCGGATACGTTTTTTGGTGATTTTCTTACTCCTGAACGTTCAACACCTACTTCACAGTTATTGAAACCTGATGGCACACTTGCACCATGGGAAGCCTGCAATGCAACACAGTTCCATGCATGGGGTTACAACCGTTATGAAACACAGTTTCATACTGTCCCGGGATTAATTCAAACTCTTGTGTCGGTGGTAAGTAAAGGTGGAAATTTACTTTTGAATGTTGGACCAAAACCCGATGGCACAATCAGGGGAGAAGATATTATCCGTCTTAAAGCAATTGGTGATTGGCTGAAGGTAAATGGAGAAGCAATTTATGAAACAGAAGCCGGTCATTTTAATCTGTTGCCTTTTTATGGTAAAAGTACAAGTAAGGGCAATACGATTTATGTACATGCATTTGAGTGGCCTGAAGATAAGGTGCTGAAGTTACCGGGTTTAAAATCAGAAATCGGGAAGGCTTACTTCCTTGCTGATAAAAACTATCCGGTAAGCTATGAACGCTCAGGAGATGATGTTTTGATCCACTTGCCGGAACGTGCATTTGATGAAAACGCCACTGTTCTGGCTTTGGAGCTTGATGGCCCTGTTGTTGTAGAAAAGCAGGATTATATCATGCCTGAATCTTCCGGATTAATTAGAATGCCTGCCCATAATGCTGAAATTACATCCATCGGAACAATAAAAGGATACCTGGAACATGATATTGCAACCAAGAATACCGCTTTCATTAACTGGAAACAAATCTGGACAAACGTCAATTATTATTTTACAGTTACAGAAGGGGGAAATTATAAGATAAAACTTATTGGCTCAGAACCAGGTGTTGGAAGCAGGTATGTATTAACTATTGATGATAAAAAGATAGAAGGTATATTGGATTCAGAAAATAGCGTAATGGCTGGAAACATAGACCTGTCACCCGGTCAGTACCATATTAAGATGGAATTCCCGGAAATTAAAGGAGCAGAGGCATTTAGGCTGGAAGAAATAATTTTGGAAAAATAAGTTGTAATCCACAAATTGCACGAATTAAAACGAATTAACACGAACTCCTTTTCGTGTAATCCGTGTAATTAGCTGATTAAGGGGCACTGGCGGACTGTCAGTCCGTCAGCCGCCTGCTCGATTTAGCAAAATGTGCTTACGGTGATAATTGGTAATCCTTAATTAATAAATTATAAGATAAATTCAAACGGTTTCCCAATTTACGGATCATATCAACTGTTAATCTACGTTTACGATTCAGAATTTCAGAAACTCTGCTTTTTCCTCCAATCTCAGGAATTAAATCTACCTGTTTAAGATTCATCTCTTCCATTCGGATTTTAATCGCTTCAATCGGATCTGGTGCCTCGATTGGATAATGTTTATTTTCATAGTCATCAACTATTAATCCAAGTATTTCAAGTTCATCACTTTCGTGAGTACCAGGTTTTGCATCAAAAATCTCTTCCAACCTTTTCAATGCCGCTCTATAATCTTCCTCTGTTTTAATCGGTTTTAAATCCATAAATACTAATTTTAAATATTGTTGGCATCAACCTTATCATATTCCGAATGCGTACCTAAGAATCGTACAAAAGCCAATTGGTGCTCAAAATTAAATTTTACCACTAATCGATACGAATTGCCTTTAATGTTAAAAACTATCCTGCTATCTTTTAAGATACTTGCATTAGAATAACTCTTTTTGACATCATTTGGCGTTTCCCAATCTGTATTCATTGCTGTGTCATACCATGTTTTTAAATATTGCTCCGAATCGGGATGTTTTTCCCAGAATTCCCTTAAGGTGCTTTTTGCAAATATTCTTTTCATAGTTCTCAATTCAAGAACAAAGATATTTAAAAATTCTCAATTTGGGAACCTTATTGTGATGAATTTGAGATTCATCCCTGAAGGTGAAAATCCCTTGGGGGAAGGAGACAGCAGAAGTCATAGTAGTTGATGGCAAGGAGCCGGTGAATAAAGCGGAGGTCTTACAAGTCAACGAAGGGCTGTAAGGGAGCCTCAAAGAAAGAGATTGCAGGTATATGGTTGAATGGGGGAGATATATTATGAAAGCAGAAAATAAAAATAGGATAACCACCCGATGTTTAAAGGAATTTAAGGTCTGTCTGATTGCCTGTGGAGCATGGGTACAGAATAGTGGCATGAGTTTTTCAGCAGGCCCTACTTAAATATTAAGGAACATATTCACCAACCAGTCTTACCATTAAATCATTCAATTTTTCAACTTCAAATTCTCCAATAGTAGGTTCCAGATGATCGTTGCCAACTCCACTGTCGTCCGTAATGAAAACATAGGTTCCATTAGTCAATATGGCAAAAGAACGCATTAAATATTCCGTAGCCTTATCTATACCGGAAGCTGTAATTGGTATTATTTTAATACCTTTTTCTGCAGCTTTAATTAAATTTAATTCCAAACTTGAAATAACTTCCTGGGTATAGTGTGGCGGAGCATCTAATAACAGAAACATTATGCGGGCAGAAGCATTATCGTTCCACGAATTTTGTGTAATGGCAACATCAAGGGCAGAATGTACAGCCTCGGGGAAATCACCTCCACCCCCGGCTGATTGGTCTGAAATAAAAGAAATCAGGCTTCTTTCATCGCTTGTAAAAATAAAAGGGCGGGTAACATATTCATCTCCTTCATCCCTGTAAAACACCGATCCAAAACGCATCTCCAATAAAGAATTGTTTTGTTTAATCTGTTCAATCACATTGTTTAATTCAGCTTTTAAATAATCAATTTCATCGCCCATCGAACCCGTAGCGTCGACAGCAAAATAGATATCAATTATTTTATTGTTTTCTATAGCTTTATTCAGGTACACCTTGTTTATGCCCCGGGCATACTCTAAAGCATCTACAATCTCTTCAGTATCTTCAAACTTAACATGGGCAGTTAGTCCGTTAAGGCCTAAATCAGACCACAATGTGGCTTTCCCTTTATTATCTGTTTTGGTTTTCCAAACCTCCACATCACCTGACAGAAGACTGATTTCAGCATTTGCAACCAATAATTCGTTTTTATCAGCAACTACAAAGCTGTATCTTTTTATTTCCTTAAGGTTCCATTTATTTACATCCTCATAATACTCCTGGTTATTTAACAAATTATT
>JBEPWX010000405.1:0-3915 GCA_041642235.1 Mariniphaga sp. | reverse complement strand
TCCCAATGGTCAAATCCCGGGCGGGGAGCATCTGTATCGCCACCCATATGCCATTTTCCAAAAAAGGAAGTTTGATATCCCTTTGCCTGAAGATATTGAGGAAAATATATTAGTTCCTCCGGAGCCGGGGCTGAATTATCGACAACTTTATGCGTGTGGCTGTATTGTCCTGTTAATATAGATGCTCTGCTGGGAGAACAGAGTGAAGTAGTTACAAATGCATTTGGGAAATATGCCCCTTCTTTCGCCATTCTGTCCATAGCCGGTGTTTCCAGCCAGGGGAGTTTGCCGGTAAATCCCATATAATCAAATCTATGATCATCACTTAAAATTAAAATAACATTCACAGGTTTACTCCCACTTATTTCATTAAGCACCAAAGGATTTTGAGAATTCGTTGTAACAGATATTAGTAAGCCTGGTAAGCAACTAATAAAATAATTAAGTTTGTTCATCGATTTAATTTTCAAATTTCACTTGTCCCTTATTTTCAATTAAAGGTAAGTCCTTTAATAATGACTTCTTTTCTTTCATCTTCATCTGCTTTTCTCATGCTCCATAATTTGAAACTGTTTAATCCGCGATATGTATTGGATACTGGTGTTGCGGTTTTATTAATTTCATCTTCACTTGCCATCATTTTACTTCCTGAATAGGGATTTAAGATTAAAACCGGCCGCGGGCACAATGATTGATAAACCTGGGGCATATCAAATTTTTCCAGCACTCCGGGGAGCAATACTTCATGATTATAACCCGGAATGTCAACACGGACAATACTTTCAAAGGAAATTAATGGCTCCTCCAACACGAATCCTGAAACATCATCATTTAATACTCCGGCAAATGCTCCGTAAAGAGCACACATTCCCGTACCCCATATTTTGATTCGCTGTGCTTTTACTTCTGACTCTTTTAACCACTGAATGGTTGTTAAAACGTCTTTTACTCTTTGTCCAAAAATTGGCTTTCCGGCAAGAAAATCCCAAAATTTACCAGCCATGTCAGGTGATGTTTCTCCAATTCCGCGCAAGTCTACTGCACAGATGCTGTAGCCTTTGTTCACTATTTTTTTTACAACATCCAAATCTTTCAGTATTTTATTCTTGCCATTTTCATTTAGATAAAGTATAACATCATTATTAGAAGTGGTTTCCGGCTTCAGGATGAATCCGGGTAAAATTATTCCCTGTTCCGGCTCCAGAAGAAATTTTTTAATTGTTATCTTTTCAATAGTTTGGGTATCCTTAAAATAACCTTCAGCAACAATGTTGTCAAAATTTGTATTTAGTACATTTGTTATTTGTGCATTTACTTCTTTTTTAAGTTCCCGTGCATCCTCCGCTGTTTTCACATCACCCCATTCAGCTTTATTTTTATTTAAATATTCGATTACCAGATCATTATCGTTTATGCTGCCTGTCTCATTGAAAACACTGCCATTGGATGCTGCAAACAGGTCTTCTTCTTTCTCCAATGTGGCATCACCTTCCCACAGGTTTGCGGAATTTTTACCTGTCCAGCGTAACATCCATGAATGCGTAAACTCCCGTTGTTCCTGATTGTAATCGTGTGCAGCTTTTACCATAGAGGTGGTAAATTTTTCAGGAACACCGTGTAATGAATATAACTTAAACAACCAGTTGCTTAAATCCCATACACCCCGCGGCGGATTTAAATTATCGTCGGTTGTAGCATTAAGCAGCAAAGGTTTTGGAACCTGTGTAAATAAAAAATCCCCACGGGGATCGATGTTACTTTCAAAAGCACCAAAAAACACCTGCTCGTGATCTGTAGCCAGATTGGCACGTACACGGTATGACCATGTGTTTGGATTACAGGTAGGAACAGCAACAGCTATTCTGTTATCCAGGGGTAAAATATAAGTAGTCATCATACCCCCGCCCGAACTTCCTGTCATACAGATTTTATTTTCATCTACTTCAGGACGGCTGATAAGATAATCGATTGCCCGGATTGCGTCCCAGACCATAATGTTAAAAACATGCGTTCCACTTATAAAAGACTTGATTCCGATGATTCTGTGTGCATTGCCCGGAGCGCTGCCTAACAATTCGTATTCTTTAACCTGTCGCTCACCCTGACCCAACTGATCGATAGTTAAAACAACAAAACCATTCTTTACCTGGGCAATACTCATTCTTTGATATCTTTCATTTGCTTTGCCATCTGCCGCATGCCCAATTACATTAAGTTGTGCAGGGCAACGGGTGCTTCTATTTTTAGGCAGGTATAAACATCCGCTGACATAATAGTTGGGCCGACTCTCGAAAAGAACCTTCTCAATCGTATAATCTCCTCTGTCAATTCTCCCTGTAACACGGGCATTTAAAGGAGCGCGTTCAGGAAATGAACCTGTCCATGAAGATAATGAATCCTTTATAGTTTGTGTCCATTTTTCCCAATCCTGAACCGATTTTAATCCGGATAAATAAGATTCCCTTGCTGTAAATTGCTTGTCAATTATATTTGTGAGGTAACTTTTCATCATGGTGTCTGCAGGTTCATTCAAAACTGCCAGAGAGCTTTCGGAAAAATTAATTTGACTGTTTACATCGTTTGCCAGCAAAAACACAACAACAATTTTAATTAGAGTTTTCATAGTTTTTCTTAAAACTTACAATTTATGAACAGATTTATTGTTTTTTACTTCCTTAGACATTGAGTTGAAATCCAATCAGCTAATGAAGGATCCCCGGACTCGTTGCGAAGGGTTAGTCCGGAATTTGCACCATATTTTTTTTCCATTATTTCCGGGGTTACTATTTTGTTACGTCCATCTACTATTTTTTCAAGGAATACCGGACGTGGAACAAGTGATTCAACAATTTCACCCAGGTCAGCAATCTCCAGTATACCCGGAACTATTACATCTTGTGGAATGTGGCAAAATCTGTTTTCCAGTACAGAAACGAATGAGACCAGTCCTCCGCTGCAGGCAATTGCTGAAACCTGGTTTTCATACAAAGCAGTTAAAACTGAAAGGAATGCACCAAGCGGTTCCGCTTGCCGTTGGGGAACCGGCCCTGGTTTCTGACCCGGACTCTGATCGAAATTAAAATCAGGAGCATTGGGTTCTGAAAAAGAATCTCCCCAAAGAGCGATCCTGTTTGAATCTATATCGGGACGGTTTTTAAGCCAGTTGAAAATAGTCCTTGCGTCTTTTAACCGGGATCCAACCAAAGTACCCCCCAACATCAATTCATTTGCAGCCAGGCTCATTGCTCCTGGTCCTCGTGAAGCAGAGCTGCTTAGTTCTCCGGTTCCCCTTAGATCAGGCAGACAAACAGCAATACCTTTTTCAAGTAAAGATGCTATTTGGTTGGGTCTTTCGGACAAAAAGCCTTCTTTCCCGCCTTCAGCCAAAGCAAGTACCACAGGATAAGGTTGTGAATTTTTTTCAGGTGTAATTAGAAAAACCGGGATAGTAATTCCTTTCTCTGTTTCTATAGATGATGCTTCCAGATTAAACTTGGAATATTTTCTGGTCCAGAGGGTATGTGCCAGGGGTAGGTCTAAGGGTTCTATATCACCCAGCTTTTCTTTGAGATCTTCACGCAAAGCTTCCTTACGTACTTTTGCGGTTAAGCTTTCCCGTTTTGAGCGGGCCTCAGAAAGGCGTTCATCCGCTAGCTTCCTGGCCAGGGAGGAAACAGGTTCAGGTTTGTATTCAGCAGCTATAGCTGGTGTGAGGCATCTCAATTCTGACTCCGGTCGCATATGATGATATTCGGTTTGGGGTACGGGTATTTTAAGCCATTGGTTAAGTATCGGGTCGATACGTTGACGATGATAGGTGGCAATCTGGTTTGTCTCACCCGGACCCGGAAAGGTCCCACCCCATCTACACTTGCCAAATGCTCTCTTGCCTTATATAATTCATAAACTTTTTTG
>JBEPWX010000404.1:0-3921 GCA_041642235.1 Mariniphaga sp. | reverse complement strand
GCTTGATTGCAGAACAGGCTTTGGAAAAATTGGGTGAACTGGCAAAAAAAGATGAACCTTTCTTTTTGGGAGTAGGTTTTTTTAAACCACACCTTCCGTTTAATGCACCCAAAAAATATTGGGATTTGTACAACGAAGATGAGATCCCTTTGTCACCCAATCCGTATATTCCTGAAAATGTAAGTAAGGCAAGTTTACACGGAAGTGGCGAATTCAATGGGTATCAGCTGGGTGATGAGAAAGCTACGCTTGAAGGGCCTGTTTCTGATGAATATGCAAGAAAACTTCGTCACGCCTATTTTGCCTGTGTAAGTTACATCGATGCACAGGTGGGGAAACTGATGGATGAATTGGAAAAACAAAGGCTGGCAGAAAATACAATTGTTGTAATTTGGGGCGACCACGGCTGGCACCTTGGTGACCATCTGATATGGGGAAAACATACCATTTTTGAGCGGTCACTTAAAAGTCCTTTAATAATATCTATTCCGGGAAAAACCGGAAAAACTATTGACAGGGTGGTCAGCACCATCGATATTTATCCTACGCTGATGGAATTATGCAACGTGGAAATGCAGCACCAAACCGACGGGAAAAGTATAATGCCACTTTTGTCAAATTCCCTAGCCGAATGGGAAGATGTAGCGTTCGGATACTATCGAAACGGAATTTCACTTAGAACAGAAAAATATCGAATTACAAAATATTTCAGGGATGCCAGGAGGGTAATAGAGTTATACGATCACGAAGAAGATCCTAATGAGACTAAAAACATTGCTGATGAGAATCCTGAAATTGTTCAAGAACTAATGCCATTATGGGAAAGAGGGAATAATGGAATTTTTGATTAATTTATTATACAAACTTAAATTGAGTTGAAAGCCTTTTTAGTTTATTTTAATTCAAAAAAAATGACGAATTTTATAAGATCATCATGGTTGATTTGGTACATGTTGGTATTGCTTGGAAATCCAATCAATGCGCAAAAAACAATATATGTATCTCCTCAGGGCAACGATCAAAATAATGGTTCAGAAAAAGAAGCACCAATCCTGTCGATACAAAAAGCGATCGATTTATGCCGGGACCATAATTATTCCCAGGTAGTTTTATTGCCGGGTACTTACCGCATTACTGAACCACTAAGATTAGGCACCAACCATTCCGGTTCCGCTACCACCCCTTTAACGATTACCGGAGAAAATCCTGGCAGCGTGATCATTTCCGGGGGCAGGAGCATCTCCGGTTGGCAGAAATTCAGGAAAAATATCTGGTATGCCGATATTCCTGAAGTAAAAACGGGAGATTGGTGGTTCAACCAATTATTTGTGGACGGCGCACAGCAGATCAGGGCCAGGATACCCAATCAGGGTTTTAATATTGTGCAGGGCTTTCCTGAAGGCACCAGTAAAACCGTACATTATCACACCGATTGTCAAAGGTTTGAATTTGCAGACGGAGATATTGACCCCTCCTGGCGAAACCTGGATGATGCAGAGGTAATTGTCTATCACTTCTGGACCGACTCGCACCTGCCGATTCAATCCGTAGATACGGAAAATAATATCGTTACTTTTAAGCATAAGGCCGGCAAGGTATTTACCGATGATTTTACCGAAAACGGGGCTCGATTTATTGTAGAGCATGTTTTTGAGGGTTTAGATATGCCGGGTGAATGGTACCTGGATCGCAAAAAAGGCCGACTTTACCTGATTCCGCCAACAGGTACGGATTTATCTTCGGCAGAAATTATTGCCCCTGTAATCCCGAAACTGATTCATATCGAAGGAAATGCCGGGTATGGCAACTGGGCAGAAAATATTCATTTTACCAATATTACTTTTACTCACACTAACTGGCAATTACCAGCAGGCAATAGCAACGACCGGCAGGGAAGCTCAAGTGTGCCGGCAGCTGTTAATCTTGTCAGTGCCAAGGGCATCCAATTTAGCAACTGTAGGTTTAACAACTTGGGAACTTTTGGCATAGAGATTGGTGAGGGCTGTCAAAATAACCATTTTCAGTACAATCGCATTGAAAATATTGCGGCAGGCGCTTTCAGAATCAATGGTGCTGATGAATCGGGTCATCCTTTATTGCGCACCCACAGTAATATCATTTCCGATAATATGATTAAAAACTATGGTACGCTATATCCTTCTGCAGTAGGTATATTATTGATGCATACTTACAACAACCAGGTTATTCACAATGAAATAGCCTACGGTTATTACACGGGTATTTCTATAGGCTGGGAGTGGGGCTATCAGCAAAGTATCAGCCGGGACAATATAATTGCTTATAATCATATCCATCATATCGGACAAGGTTTACTATCGGATATGGGCGGCATATATACCCTGGGAGTATCTCCCGGTACTGTGATCCGTAATAACATGATTCATGATATAGATGCGAATCATTATGGGGGATGGGGAATTTATCACGATGAGGGTTCTTCTCATTTACTGGTGGAGAATAATGTGGTTTACAATACAAAGTTTGCACCCTTCAATATTCATTATGCCAAAGAAATTATGGTGCGTAATAATATTTTCGCCCTGGGGAGGTTGCAGCAACTCAGCCGGGGACGAATGGAACAACATAAAAGTGTTTATTTTGAAAATAACATTGTCTATTGGAAAGAAGGCGTTTTACTGGACAAAAACTGGAAAGATCATAACTATACATTTTATTTCCATCCCAAAAATAAGAAGGGTAACAGAGAGGTCAACAGCACCTTTGAAATGGATTATAATCTTTATTATAATCCTAAATTACCCGTAGATTCAATTGATTTCAACGGTAATAATTTTAAGGATTGGCAAAAAAGAGGAAAAGACCATCATTCAATTTATGCCGATCCGCTGTTTGTTGATCCGGAAAACTATGATTTCAAATTAAAACTCGGATCTCCTGCGTTTGATTTGGGTTTTGAAAACATAGCTACAGATCTTATTGGACCACGAAAACAAAAATAAAAAGCTATAGCAATCATCCGTAAATACTATAAACGTCCCGACCTTTACCATTCATACAGCTATTGTAATTGAATATTAAACTAAAAACACTATAAAAAATGAATCATGAAGTTGATTTCGTTGAAATAATAAATAAACATGTCCTCCCTGCGGAAGTGAAGTATAAAAAACAGAATCAAAAACAGCGATTTGAATAACCTTTTCCTTTTTTGCAAGAAGTTTCGTGTGACAAAGGCCGTAATCCTTATAATCACAATTGAAAACCAAACAACCGATTTAAAGGATTAACGATAGAAATGAACCCGGTTTTCAGTGCGATGATTGATTGATTCGGGACGGGTTCAGTTTTACAATTTCAAAACTCACTCACATTCGTTATTAATGGCATAAGAAATCATTTGAAACCGATAGCCCGGATAGTTTTCAGTAAATTTCTTTTTTTGAAGTTGAGTTTAAATTCCGGCAGTTCATTTTTACTTCATAGGCCAATCCTTCCTTAAAAGATGTGGTTACCACAAAATCTATTTCTTTTTTATCGGCGGTTCTCCAAAATTTATACTGAACTTGCAGTTCCGTTTCCAACATCAACCCGGCTGCAATTCCATCTTTTTACTTGCAACCGAAAGGTTTTCATTCACATGTTGTTCAGCCCAGAGGTTGGAAATTACGGCTGATATGTTTGGGTTCTTTAAGCTCACAAATATCCTTCCCGTTACAAGCTTAAATTGTCAATCAGTTCCAATTTATCGTCAATTCCAAATTGTGCAAAAGTGCCTGCAAAATACAAAGGAAGGAATACAATTTTCTCATCTTTCAGCACATCTGCTTGTCCGGCATGAAATACTACCGAACAGGAAGGCTTGTAGGTTTTCCGGTAAATATACAAACTGCGGAGTTTACCGGATGGCCCGTCTTTAACTTCCACCGGATAAACAGTTCC
>JBEPWX010000403.1:0-3927 GCA_041642235.1 Mariniphaga sp. | reverse complement strand
GGGGCTGAAAATTATATTCCTGGTATGGCTCATCCGGATATTCAGGGGTCAGCAAACAAGAATCGAGGAAATAATTTCAGAAATAGGTCCTGGAAAGTACCAGGCAGATATTAAAATTTATCAAAACGATATCAAATATCACCTGCTTTTTGGTGGTAGCTGAGGGGCTAACGACATTCATTTCATTTAATTCATTGGTTTCTGCATTTCTATTAGTTTTCTGGTGTCACTTTACAATAAACGTAACCAATAATAAATGCAATACGTATTTTTAATAAGAGGTGTTTCAATTTAACGAAATGCAATGAAAATGATTAGGAGCATCTATTTAAATGTGAAAATCCTTCTCTTCATCTCGGTGGTATTACCTATATCCTTGTCAGCTCAATATGGTTTTCTGCCAATTATCGACTCAACGGTAACATGTTCCTATTTTAATCCCAATCAAGAGTTCAGTGAAAATCAGGGAACAGCTAAGCTGCATCTGGAGATTTTCTTTTTAGTCGATAATATGCCGGTACCCAATATTTCCTTTGAAGAAATGGCGGAGTATCTTGGTTGCATTATAAGGTTTACTGATCATGAAAAAACCTTAAAAGAAAATGTCTGGCTTCAGTGTATAGTAAACTGCAAAGGCGAGGCTGGAGATTTCCAGATCATTCAGTGTCCGGAAGAAATTTCCAACATTGGATGTCAGGTATTACAGGTATTTAAAGAAAAGTTTTCTGAATGGAACCCCGGGATTCAAAGGGGAAAGGCAGTTGATGTACTTTTAGGGCTAAAAGTATCAATACAAGGGGGTAAGTTTCATGTTTCCTGTGCCTAATTACAGAAGGGGTTTTGATTTTATTTTTCTGATTGCCGAAAATTGTATTCAGAATCCATCAGTAACCATTTGATTCAGCCTTCGAATTCGTTCCCCGGTAGGGGGATGAGTGCTGAATAGATTTGAAAAGGCTTTTCCTGAAAAAGGGTTCACGATAAACATATGTGATGTTGCCTGGTTTCCGCTCATGGGTATCTGTTTACTCCAGTTCTCAAGTTTTGAAAGGGCATTGCTGAGGTAATGCGGATTGCCGCTGAGCCGGGCTCCATAGCTGTCGGCTTTATATTCCCGGGTCCTGGAAACAGCCATCCGGATTAAAGATGCGGCGACAGGTGCCAAAATAAGTGCCAGTAAAAAGAAAATAATGTTTCCTCCCTGATTGCCACCTCCACGGCCGGCTGCACCGAACCGCATGGCCCATGCCATGTAGGAAATAGCACCTGCAAGTGTGGCTGCTATGGTTCCGATAAGAATATCGCGGTTATTGATATGACCCAATTCATGGGCGAGTACCCCGGAAAGCTCATTGTCGTTCATGTTGTTTGCCAGTCCCCTGGTAACAGCAACTGCTGCATTATTCGGATTGCGCCCGGTAGCAAATGCGTTGGGCTGATCTTTGTCGATCATATATACTTTTGGCATGGGCAATCCGGCTTTACGGGCAAGCTGTTCTACCAGCAGGGTAATCCTGTGATTGGGAGGAAGTTCTTGTGCTCCATACGATTTCAGTACCAGTTTATCACTATAGAAATAGCTGACAAAATTGGTGACACCGGCCAGGATGAATGCAATCAGTATGCCGCCCTGGCCGCCTATTGCCCCGCCAATAAACAGTAAAAGAAAAGTAAGCAATGCAAGTAAGGCAAATGTTTTAAATCCATTCATAGTCTATTATTTACTTCTGATATAAACTCAAAACCGGAACTTAAAGTTTAAGCGACCCAGCCATTATTTACTACGATGATTCAGATAGTAAATTCTGTCAGCTAAAAAACAATTCCTTTGCATAGTACCATGCCATTAATCCTGCAGCAATCAGCTGAATCAGTGTACCAATCATAAAACCTACAAATGAGCCAAGGCCTGATTTAAAGGCAGCCGAATGGTGTTTGCCGGCAATGAGCTCACCGATTACAGCACCTGCAAATGGACCTATAATGATACCAAATGGAGGAAAAAAGAAAATGCCAAATATTAATCCGATGATGCTCCCCCAGATTCCCTGCTTGCTTCCCCCGAAACGTTTGGTTCCCCAAATGGGTATGAAATAATCAATCAGATAAGTTACAGAAGTTATTACAGCCCAGATGATTAAAAACCGGCTGCTGAATTGGTGATTTTCGGTAAAATGAAGCAATAATAAGCCGCCATAACTTAAGGGGGGTCCGGGAAGAAAGGGCAAAATGCTACCCAGTATGCCTCCAACGATTAATAGAATTCCTAATCCGATTAATAAGTAATCCATGGCATGTACATTTACTTTGGCCAAAAAATACAGAATATTTTTAGCAATTCTTTGCCCGGATGGATAATTTTGTATTTCAGTGTTTTTATGATCTTTTGTTTCATGCCATTAAATAAAACATAAAATAGAACGAACGGAGTGTATCGCATCCGTTATCGCTGGGTTCTTTTTGTTATTTTGAACTTATTCAGGCCTTAAGCTGCTTCGCGTATTGTAGTTTCATACAGAAAACCTTCCAGAGGGTTAAGTATAATTTAAGAAGCCATAACTATTCGGCATTTTCAGCAAGAAACTCCAATACAGTGCGGTTGTAAACCTCCGGTTTATCGGCAGGTAGTTCATGCGTGCTTTCAGGAATCCTGATGTATTTGCTGTTCGGCAGGCAACGCTGAAGTTCCCTGGCAATAAGCTGAAACACACGGAAGCTTTTTTCTCCGTTTAGCAGCAATATAGGTTTATTAATTTTTTTGGCATCCTCGCAGGTAAAAGGTGTCCAGAAATCAGGACTGGAAGTTTCTGCTTTGAATTCGCAGGCGTTGTCAGTAATAAGTTTCTGTACTTCGGGCGGGAAACTGTTATAAGCACCGTCACTGACCACTCCATCGACAAAGGCTTTTACACCTTCTTCTGTTCTTCCCTGTTGCATGAGATCACCTGCAGGTTGCCACACATAAGCCAGGAATTCATCACGAAGTTTGCAACCTTCTTCATTTTGTTCGATTAGCGAAAAGACAGGGGGTTCACTTAACACCAGCGATCTTACGCGTTCGGGGTGACGCAGAGCGAGGAACAGACCTGTATAAGCACCATAGGAATTGCCAACAACATGGGCAGATTCCAGTCCCAGCTCATCGATTAAAGCAGACAGATCGGCTGCATGAAGAATTGCTGAATAATCGGTTTCATCACCCCTGCATGGGTTTGGATAGTGGTAGCGCCGGCTGTAGGAAATGGTACGGAATGATTTGGCAAATTCATCCATTTGAAGTTCCCAGCTGCGGAAATCACCCAGGGTACCATGTACCAGTACCACTGGTTCACCTTGTCCTTTTTCAATGTACTGAAAACTTGTCCTGCTGAATTGTTTAATGGGCATAATTGTATTTTTTTATGGGTTAAACATATTTTATTTTACCTCGTATTATTTCTATGACTATATATACTCTACTTTAATAAAGGATTGAAAATTAAATTGTTTAATAATTTTTATATTTTTAATAAAAGAAACTGGATTATTAGAACAGGCAGGTTTCTAATGTTTTATAATGTATTGAATTTCTCCGCTTTCAATTACTTTTTTCAATTCCCATACAATTCATACTGCAAGAATCCTGTCAATGATTTCAATTATTCGCAGTACTCTGCACCTTTGGACTTGCTATGTTTCCCGCAGCTATTAAGATTTTGCTGCGCCGCAGCCGGGACTTTTACTTCCACGTGGCAGTTGGGACTATTCTTTACGTGCAACTTTTTACAAAAATGATTTTTTCTCAATAAACATTTGCATACTCCGTTGCGTTAAACTTTTTTAAACACACAAAGAAAAATGTATATTGAATCAATACTATTTTTAATTTTTTCATCGGAGATAATTTTCTGGTGTAAGGAATATAATAAAAAGCTGAAGTTGGTAAAT
>JBEPWX010000402.1:0-3929 GCA_041642235.1 Mariniphaga sp. | reverse complement strand
TGATGGTGGTGGTTTCAGGATTTGTGGAGATTGAGTGGAGATTGAAGAGGGCTGTTGCCGGGATTGTTGCCGGGTGCTGGTTATTGGTTTGACAGATGACAAAAATGAGTTTGCGGGAGCACAGGGGAGGTTTGGGTGGGATGTCTGCCCATATTTGCTCAGGTTTTAATGTTTCGGTGCGCTGCACCTGTCGATCCTACTGGTACCTGGTGCTACAAATATTGCGCTGCGCTGCAGCCGACTGTCGTGTTAGTGTTTTCGAAGAGAACCGTTCTTTTTGAAGATGATTTTTTCATTGAGCGTGGTTATTAACCCAGGAGGTTTAAACCGGGAGCACAGGAAACAGATGTGGTTTCAATGGTGGCCTGTAATGTACAGGGTAGGGGAATAATTAACCTGAAACATTATTCGCTGTATAATCCTCTGTTTGGATTTGATTTCGATGCAATGTGATGGTAATTTGTCCGCAACCTCATGGCATTGTATCCTTCCACCGCGCCTGCGACTAGGGATTCATTGTCGTTTTTGATGATCACCGGGTGCTATGGCAGGATTACTGTGATTGTGGGGGAATTGAGCTGATGTCTCTCAGTTCACCTGCTCAATTGATGAATTTTATTCACCAGCTGACTATAGTTCAGCTGCTGAATTATTAGCTTGTAAGGTAATTGAGCAGGTGACCTCAAGTCAGCAGCTCAAGGATCCTGAAGGTGACCTTAACCCACCAAGATCAGGAGAGGAATTATTCCAGTTCCAGTTCCCCGCAGGCAACAGGCAGCGTTACTGTTGCAGGGACATCAGGCAGCGATTGAACCGATTCAGGTAAAGTGGCCTGTTGGTCAACGCCATGTACATAGACAACAAAATTATCGAAACTGAAATCTTCAACTCCATATTCTTCCTGAACAGCAGAAGATAACTCCTCTACCGATACTATTGCCGAATAATTATAGTTGCCCTGAGCATCTGCCTGAGAATAGGTTTCTGTTTTAATTTCCATACTTACAGGGTTATCGTGAAACGGAATCATGGTGATTCCTGAATATTCTCGTGTTTCAATCAGGTCCACAATGCCATCTTCATTTGCATCCGCCTCCGGAACAGCAGGGCATGAAGCCTCCGAACCATCTTCAAAACCATGAAGGTGCGCCAGATGCATCATGTTGGGAGCTAACGAAGAAACATTCAGTTCAATGGTGGCACTGTCGCCCTGTACAGTAATGGTCAATGTTCCATTTACCTGCTGGTCAGTTATGTTTTGATTTAAACTGTTTAGTTCCGTAGTATAAACCATAGGTTCATCTTGCACTGCAGCCTTTTCGTTGTGATCTTTTCTTGATGGTCCACAAGATGCAGTTAGTATTAGTAATGCGATAATTGCTACAGTAAATTGAAGTCTTTTTTTCATAATTATATAATTTTTTTTTAATTAAAACCGGCGCCAATAGCGTGCCACAACAAACCGATGTCCATAACTACTAAGAATATATTCGCATGAAACTGGTTTCAGGCAGTATTTAAGCATCATTTAAGTATTGAATATTACAATGACGGAATACTCACTTTGTTTAATTTTATGTGATATTTTTTCTACACTTGTAGCTATTGTTACCCTATGGAACCTATCGCAGCAGGAATAATTTAGCTGCTGATTAAAATTCACCTGCTGACCTACCGAATATTAACTCTGTATGATAGCTCAAAGATCCGGAACTGAAGGATTACCAATTGCCATCCGGGAAAAGGCTTTCCTGCCAGGCCGGATAAATTAATCTTATAAACATATAGCCGACTGAAACTAAAATTTCGTAAATTATAATGGATAAAAAATATTGAAAATGAAAACTTTAGCTTGCATTTTGGTATCTCTTTTTGCTGTATCTGCTATTCGTGCACAGGTTGTTGATTTGTCAGGTACCTGGTCGATGACCGGATATTCATATGTTGAAAATGATGTCACACTGGATGAAATGACTGAAGAAATGATAGGTGATACACTTGTCACCGAATTCTTTTTTCTGGAAAATGGAAAATTCAGTCAGACAAGTAATATGTCAGGTTCGGGTACAATGGATACTCATGAGGGCACATGGAAATTATCGGGAGTAAATTAACAATTATCCTTTTGGTGGGTGGCCGAAAGATGGCTTTGGACTATACCTGTGAATCGTCAGATAAGATTCTTGTTCTGACACGTACAAGTCCTTCCGGAACAACAAAGATTGTCAGTTCATACCGCAAAAAACTGTAGAGTAATGGCTGCTCTTATACTGTTTTAAAAATACATTCTTTTTACAGGTATTATAGGGTATGAAATTTATTTTTAATGCTAAGACAAAAAATCATGAAGTGCATTTCATTATTGGTTTTGCTACTTTTCCCTGCTGTTTCTTTGTTTTCACAGAGTGTTGAACTGAACAGTCAGGTTTTTCAGAAAAGGAATAGTATTAACCTTGAAATCGGAGGATATACCGCAATCGGTGCTGTATTTTATGAAAGGGTTCTGATAAATTCTCCAAAATTCAAAACTGTTGGACAAATTGGATATGGTGTAATCGGATGGCCTGTGGGCATACATGGCTTGATTTCCCGCAACAAGCATCATTTTGAATTTGGTGGAGCTGTAACATTTCCTTCCAATATTATTGTTGATTCCGATGCAAGCAATTCTTATATAACCGGAAGGCTTGGTTACAGATTCCAAAAACCTGATGGTAAATTCATTTTTAGAGCAGGACTGATGCCTGTAGTTCTTGGTGCAGATAAAGAAAACGGACCAACCTTAATCCTTTGGGTATGGCCCGGATTATCTTTTGGGCGGGTTTTTTGATTAAATGGCTTTTTTTGTAGAGTTGAAACATAAAAACAATTCAGTTTTATTCATTTTAAAGCTGATAGTTGAACATTGAATCCCCGCCCTTAACATGGTGCTTCTAATCTGCTGCTTTATCGACAGGTAAAATTGGATTTGGGTATCCGGACGGGCTACCGCTCTATATCTCATTTATACGTATCCGGTTATCATCGACGTGCCTGAATGAGCGATTCGGAGATCGCTCCACCCGTTTCACAAGGAACCGCTCATCGGCTTTAGCTGCTGACTGGAGCTCCGCTGCTGAATGAAATTCTTCAACTCCATCCCACAAACGAGTTTACAGTTCCTGCTGCTCAAGTTTTTCAATTTGTTTCAGGATCTGCTCTGCTTCCGCATATTTTGAATCGCTGGCTTTGCGATTGGTGGTGGATAGTACATATCCTTCCTGCATCAGTATATCGTACTTCTTGTTGAGTTTCTCTGCTTCTGTCTTCTTTCTGAATAATTTAAACATTGTTTTTTTTGTTTAAGTGTTTAATTAAAATAACTAAACAAATAACCATCAAATGGCAGATTTGTTTTCAGAAATTTGAAGTTTTAACTGCATTTCATTGAGAAATGATTTGAGCTGCACTGCGTGGGCTTTATTGCCAGCTTTTTAATTGGCGGCTGGAGCTCATCAGCGGTCTTTTAACGCACCTTCCAACTGTAAAAGATCGTTTTGTATTAAAGGGATGATTTTTCCTGAGCCTGAGCAGGTAATTTCGGTTCACCTGCGCAACAGGATCTGCATTTTGAAGGTTCATGTGGTTTGTGTTATTCATGTTGTGCTACATGAGTGGTTAATAACCCGGTGATTTAACCCGGGGGCACAGACGTATACATTATCCCCCTCCCACAGGCTTCAGCCCTTCATGTCCGGAGGATGGATTATGGCAGTAGTCGGGGAGCGAGGGGGCTCCATAAATGAGAAAATATTTTTTATTTGTGAGGCTTTAGTTTTACTTTCTTACCTGTTTTGCTGCTTTTGGAAGCCGCCTCCAGAATTTCAACAACGGTCAGGTTGTTTTCCAGGGAAGATAAATCGGCGGGACCGATTTTAATTTCTCCTCTG
>JBEPWX010000401.1:0-3929 GCA_041642235.1 Mariniphaga sp. | reverse complement strand
GATCTTGCATATTCAAGCAAATTATGTTCCCAGGCTGAAATTTTATCCAGACTAATTTCCTGAAGCATGTCAATAGCTGCTCCGAATGCCGCAACACCTGTAATGTTTGGTGTTCCTGCCTCAAATTTAAAAGGAATTTCGCTGAAGGTAGTTTTTTCAAAAGTTACTTCCGATATCATTTCTCCTCCACCCTGGTAAGGAGGTAATTGCTCCAGCCACTTTTTCTTTCCATATAATACGCCTACTCCATTTGGACCGTACATTTTATGTGCAGAAAAAGCATAAAAATCGGCATTAAGTTCCTGGACATCAACAGGAATGTGCTGGACAGCCTGAGCGCCATCTATAAAAACAGGAATATTTCTGGCCTGCGCGGTTTCTATAATTTGTTTTATTGGGTTAATAGTTCCAAGAACATTAGAAACATGTGCCACTGCTATCAGGCGGGTTTTTGAATTTATTAATTCCGGCAGAAGGCCTGTTTGTAATTCTCCCGTTTCGGAAATGGGTAGTTTCACTATTTTTGCCCCTTTGTTAAGTGCAATGATCTGCCAGGGGACAATATTAGAATGATGCTCCATTTCAGAAACAATAATCTCACTTCCCCTGGTAAGAAATTGTTCTCCATAGGAAGCAGCTATTAAATTGGCACTTTCGGTTGTGCCCTTGGTAAAAATAATTTCCTCCCTGCTTTCGGCATTGATGAAATCTTTCACTTTATCGCGTACAGCTTCAAATTCCAGTGTTGTTTTATCAGCCATATAATGTGCTGCCCGGTGTATGTTGCCATAAAACTCATTATGAAGTTTTTGCTGTGTATTTAGTACCTGCATCGGCTTGTGAGTTGAAGCTGCATTATCGAAATATACAAGCGGTTTATTGAAAACCTGTTGGGAAAGTACTGGAAACCAACTCCTTATTTTTTGAATGTTGTAACTCATTGTTCTTCTATTAAGCAAGCGTTAAAGGTAAAAAAGCATTTTGAACCTGCATAAAATTTTTGTCTGTACTTATGATCAAAAGTAAGCGGGCAGTATATTAATCACGCAGCGGCAGAAAAAAACACCCGCAAATTTCAACGAATAAAAATTGCGGGTGTAGAAATATCATATAAATTTTTTATTAACTTTCACAATTATAGGCACAATCGTGGCATCTGGCCACTTCACCCCGCAATCGTTTGTCAACCAGTTCATCAATGCGGTTACGCAGAGGTTCAACTTTTACCTGTTGAATGACCTCATGGGTAAATGCATTCATCATCATCAGCCGGGCCATTTTTTCTTCAATTCCCCTGGCCCGCAAATAGAACAATGCATCTTCATCTATTTGACCGACGGTGGCACCATGGCTGCATTTAACATCGTCAGCATCAATAATCAACTGCGGTTTTGTTTGCATATTTGCTTTATCGGTAAGCAACAGGTTGTTGTTACGCTGAAAGGCATTTGTTTTTTGTGCATCCCTCACAACATGAATCCTTCCTGAAAAAGCGCCTGTTGATTCGTCATCAAGAACGTTTTTATATATCTGATTGCTCTGACAATGCGGTTTTGCATGAATTACCTGTGTGAAATTATCGACATGCTGCTTGCGGTCGATGAAAGCCATACCAAACAAATTGGCTTCGGCATTTTCGCCATCGAGAATAAATTTCAAATTATTTCTTACCAATCCGCCATGTAATGTTGAATAAAGTGTATTTGCAGTTGAATCCTGTTCCTGGTGAATAAATACCGAATTCACACTTGTGGAATTGTTATGATGATTCTGTAAAGTATAATACTCAAGCGAAGCATTTCGCCCTACAAATATTTCTGTTACCGAGTTGTTCAAATACTTGTTCAGGTTCATGGTGTGGTCACATAAAATAAGCTTTACGTGTGCACCTTCTTCTATGTGAATGAAATTTCGCTGGGTAATATAAGCATCATTTTCCGATTGAAGCAAATTTACAAGCTGAATAGGTTTTTCAACCCTTGCATTACTGGGAACATACAGAAAATAACCGTCTTTGGCATATAATGTATTTAGTGCAACCATAGGGTCATCTGCAGTGTTGGCAAGAGATGCGAAATTAGCAAGCAATCCGGGTTGTTCTATCGCCATTTTTTCGAGGCTACCCAGAAGAACACCCTCTGGCAGTTCGTTTAACTGACGGTTGTTCTCATAAAACCATCCATTCGATATAAAGGCCAGGTGCGTATCGAGCTGAGGCACATCGCACCTGAAAACTGCATTCAAATCAACATTAGTCTTTTGGCGTTGATGGATGAATTCATATTCAGGAGTGAAGGCAGGCTGAAGGTTGGTATATTTATAATTTTCAACTTTGCGGGTAGGAATACCCTGCCTGATAAATTCCTGAAGGGCTGTTCCCCGCAAATCATTTAACATGTCAGGTGAACCTTCACGAAGGCTTTCCTTCACTTCGTTATAATGTGCGGCATATTTTAAGGATAAATCTACTTTTTCTGTTATAACACTCATTACTGCAATGCATTTTCTTGTTTAACCCAATCATACCCCTTTTCTTCCAGTTCAAGGGCCAGTTCACGTCCTCCTGATTTCACCATCCTGCCCTTAAATAAAACATGGACATGATCGGGAATGATGTAATCCAAAAGCCTCTGGTAGTGGGTAATAATAATCGTGGCATTGTTGGGCGTTTTTAAGGCATTCACACCATGTGCCACTGTTTTTAGCGCATCAATATCCAAACCCGAATCGGTTTCATCCAAAATTGCCAATTTCGGTTCAAGCAATGCCATTTGGAAGATTTCATTTTTCTTCTTTTCACCACCCGAGAACCCTTCATTTACCGAGCGGTTGGTTAATTGCGTATCCATTTCAACCATCTCTTTTTTGTCACGCATAAGTTTAAGGAATTCACCGGCCGTCAGCTCTTTCTCGCCCCGCGCTTTCCTGTGCTCGTTTACTGCGGTTTTTAAAAAATTCACCATGGGTACCCCCGGAATTTCCACAGGGTACTGGAAACTTAGAAACAAACCCTTGGTGGCACGGTCTTCAGGCGCCATTTCTAACAGGTCCTCTCCCATATAGGTAACTTCACCCTGAGTAACTTCAAATTCTTCTTTGCCCGCTAAAACATTAGCAAGTGTGCTTTTTCCTGAACCATTGGGGCCCATAATAGCATGAATTTCGCCCGGCTTTACTTCCAGGTTAATACCTTTCAATATTTCGTTCCCATCGATGGAAACATATAAGTCTTTAATTGATAACATCTTTAATATTCTGATTTTGAGCATCATGTTTTATTACCATGCTCATATTTAACTTCAATTTATTCGCCATCCGGCATTTTATCCGACACTGCCTTCGAGACTGATTTGCAACAGCTTTTGGGCTTCAACTGCAAATTCCATAGGCAGTTTATTCAGTACCTCTTTGGCATAACCATTTACTATCATACCAATGGCTTTCTCTGTATCAATTCCACGTTGGTTGCAGTAGAAAATCTGGTCTTCACCTATTTTTGAAGTAGTCGCCTCATGTTCTACAATAGATGATTTATTCCCTACTTCAATATAGGGAAAGGTATGGGCCCCGCATGTATCGTTAAGCAAAAGCGAATCGCACTGTGAGAAATTCCTTGAATTAGTGGCTCCGGGCAAAACTTTTACAAGACCGCGGTATGAATTGTTGCTCCTTCCGGCTGAAATTCCTTTTGATATAATGGTGCTTTTCGTGTTTTTCCCAATGTGAATCATTTTTGATCCCGTATCAGCCTGCTGATAATTATTGGTAACGGCTACCGAATTAAACTCACCTATAGAATTGTTTCCAAGTAATATGCAGCTTGGGTATTTCCAGGTAATTGCTGAACCGGTTTCCACCTGTGTCAAGCTGATTTTTGAAGATTCACCACGACAAACACCCCGTTTGGTTACGAAATTATAAACTCCACC
>JBEPWX010000400.1:0-3935 GCA_041642235.1 Mariniphaga sp. | reverse complement strand
AAAATTTTTAGTGAATCAACATGTTTGGGAATTTATATTGTTATACAAGCCAAAGTTTCTGAAAAACAGTGTGTCTAGTCAATCAATTATGTGTCATTTTTTATGAAAATTGTTTCATCGTTTTTAAAAATTGTGTCAACGGGAGTTTTTTCAACTAAGAGTTTAAGGAAAATGAAGGTTGCATAATGTTTTTTATATGAAAGCAGTAATCTATGGCTCATTTTTATATAAGCTAAGCCGGAAGATTTTGTGAAAAAATGATGATTGAGTTGGATTCGGGCCAATTCTCAGATTTCCCCCTTTTGCTTTAGCAGCATGGCAATCCTTTTGTGTTCCTTCTGATATTTTTTTTCTAATTCCCTTACCAGTCTATGAAATTCCGGTTCATTGCGAATGTTATCGAACATCGGATCCATTTTCAGGGCATTAATTATCCACACCGGAATTGTTGGACGATTGTTTACTTCTTTCAGGTAGTGAAGGGCTTTTTCTTTTTCATCCATCGCTGAATAGCTAACGGCCAGGTAATAATGCGGGTAATATTTGGCAGCATCAAGATTGCCTGTTTCGATTTGCTCCAGATAATTTTTAACGGATTTTTCAAAAATTCCCAAAGCTTTTTGACGGTTTCCTGTTTTCAGATGTACAAATGCCATACCTGGCGGAAACAGGCCATTTGTTGTCTTTCTTTCCAGGATTCTTACATATTCAAGGGCATTAGGGTAATCCTCTACATAAACATAAGTCCATCCCATCCAAAAAATGGGGTAAACAAATGATGAATCCACAGCAACACATTTATTTGCATACCTTCTGATTAAATCGTAGTTAAAATTACAGGCGCTTCCATAACACATTTGAAAAAAATAATGAAGCGAGTCATTCGTAACTTTGAGCAATTCCAAAAGGTATTTCTCTCCCATTTCCGGAAAACCGGCATGAAAAAAGTCATAACTGATTGTAGAAAGTAAATTTAGCGGAATGTTTTCTTCTTCCGGTTTTAATTCCAGGTATTTATAAAAGGATTTAATCACCTGATAGTAATCTTCCAAAGTATAATATTTATAAACTTGTCCACTATAATATCCATAATCAAACCAGCCTGATTTACCCGACTCATCAGCATAAAACCGGGCCTTTTCAAGATTTCCCGAATACATGTAATAGTTGCTTTTCACACCAAGGGCCCAATAGTAATCACGATCTTTTTCCTGTTTGTCATACAAAGAGATTGCTCTTTCTGCCATTACAAGGCCAGAATCGAGATAGGCGTTCTTTGATTCCCGAAAATTATTACTAAGAACATTAATAAATATTTGACCTAAACGCACATAGGCAGCAGAAAAACCTGAATCCTGTTGAATGGCCTTTTCAAACATACTTTTTGCACGGTAAGTTTCAGCAAGATGATCTTCCCAGTTCGAAAGCGTTTCTTTTTGTTTTTTTAGCTCGAGGTGATGCAATCCCATCAAATAAAATCGAAGGGCTGCAGGATTTTCGGTTAATCTTTGTTCCAGTTGCTTGTTCTTTCCGGGTGCTAGTTTTATTCGGGTTTTATCAATAATATCAATGGCCATATACATTTGCAGATCCAGAAAATTTTCCTCTTTAATATTTGCATTGTAGGATTCTCTCAGGAGATAAATATCGTTCTCAGCCTCGGCAATATTTATCTGGAAATATAAGTTATTCCCATATTGCCGTGCATTGGTTTCAATCACATAATCTGTTTTTAGTTCCTTTGCAATTTCTTTCAACGGTTTGGTGGTTTCACGATACTGTTCCACCGAAGTTTTGGAGCGGATAACAAGGTTTTCAATCTCCATTAATCGGTTCAATACAGCCTCTGTAAATCCGCCAGCCAAAATTTGCATAGAATCGGAGCCTTCAAATTTTAAGGGAAGCATGGCAATTGTTTTTACTTCTTCTTCATTTGCGGAATTAGAGGACCTAAAATATGCTGATTCTGAAATTATAAAAATAATCAGGCTAAAAATGATTAATGATGCCGAAGGTATCAGCCACTTTTTCCATCGTTCGGTTTTCTTTAGATTGTAGTTTTCAGCAGGAGGTTCTGGTTCATTCCGGTTGCTTACTTCCCCCGGAGAATAACCGTAATAGTCGCGAAAGCATTTTGAAAAATAGGTTGCACTATGAAACCCGCATTCATAAGCTGTTTCAGAAACGGTCATTGAGGTTTCCCTTAACATTTTCAATGCCTTTTTCAGGCGTACCTGGCAAATGAACTGGTTGGCAGGAATTTTAGCAGCTTCAGTAATTCTGCGGTGTAAACTCGAACGGCTCATACTCATTTCACGGGCCAGTTCCTCCACTCCAAACTGCTCGTTCTGAAGGTTGGCTTCAACTATCTCAGTCAGTCGATCGATGAAATCCTGCCCGTTGTGTTTGGTGCCGGTCATTTTTCTTCTTTAACATCTCTATAAACGAAATATCAAAGGGAAGGTTACGGGTTAAATCAAAGATGTAATACCATCTGATTTTGGGGTATCTTTCATTCAGCTGTTCAGTTTTCTGAAGGTAATGTTTACTTTTTGAAGTTCAATAACATCAAAAAAAGCCCCGGGAAATTTCCCGGGGCTTCAATAAGAAACCTCTCATTTAAATTTAACATTTAACACTATTTCACTATTGCTTCAGAACCTTTTGGGTAACCGTAAGATCATCCGATTTTACGTGAACAAAGTAAATTCCGCTGCTGAATGATAACAAATCGACTTTATGAGAGATTCCTGTTTCTTCTGACTGGTATAATTTTTTACCATGCACATTCATTATTTCTACTGTAAAACGTTGCGGTTGGTCTAATTGAATTGTGATTTGTTCTTTTGCAGGATTAGGATAAATAATTATCTCTTCTTCGGCCTTCCCCGTTATATTAAATAATGATTGCCCGCTTTTCAGAAATAGTCCGCATTCTTTTGCAACAAAATAAAGATTGTATTGTACACCTTCGGGGAAATCCGTGAGATTTACCCTGACCGAAACGTCTGCAAGCACTTCATGTTTCCAGATGAAATTTTTCACAACCGCATCAAGTACAGGTTCTGTTCCTTCAGGCACAATATAAAAAGTCCCGTCAATGGTCGGTTTAAGCAGAAGGTGTTCCAGCATTTCTGCAATTTGCATCCCTTTCCCGGTTATTCCACGGTTTAGTGTCAGGTAAATAGTTGTGTCGGTTTCCGGAATAAATAAACCATTCACTTCTTCATAACAACTATTGTTAATTGTATAAGAATGCTCCTGGCGTGCATCTACTTCAGTAAATACAGCTTCTCCGTTTTCATCTGTTATCACTTCATTGTTGTCGAGCAAAACTGTTATTCCTGCAACAGGTTTATGATCATTAACAACAGTAAAATTAACCTGTGCTTTTTTTGACGTTACTTCAACTGTCCCCGTTTCTCCGGGATTAAGAGGAATAGAAACCAGTTCTGTAAAATAATTCTTGTTAAATATCCGGCAATCAAGTTTTCCATCCAACAGGTTCTGAACGCGGGTAATGCCATCGCTGTTGGTTAATGTAGCCTGTTTATTATGAGTAACCGTAGCCTCATATACGGGCTTTTTAGATGCTTTATCGATTACTTTCAGGTAAGAATCTTTAACCATCGGAAATACAAATGTGGTGTCTGTATAAACTGTTACACTTTTTTGTACCGGGCAATATCCTCTCTGAGTCAGACATAGTTCAATGTCGCCCATTGCCGACAGGGTAAAACCTCCCGCCGGAATTTCCGGACAAGTTACATCACCCACTGTCAGACAACAGCAAACTTCTTCTCCGGTGTAGGAGTCTACTGCACTAATCTTAACTGTTGGAATTCCTTCATTTATCCCGAAAACAACCGGCTTATCAATAAATCCTTCTGAACTGACACCATAAATCCTGTAGATACCTTTGCTTAATTTTTTTA
>JBEPWX010000399.1:0-3937 GCA_041642235.1 Mariniphaga sp. | reverse complement strand
ACATCGGAGATTTATAAAGGCTCGAAAGAATTGGGTTTGTTTGAGAAACTCTTGCCGATTCTTTTAGCTGGCCATTGCTGTAATTCAAAGATACACCCGCATTCATTTTTAGCCAGGTAAAAATATTGAGCAAACTCACAAACCTTAAATTATACCCATCATATCCTGTATTTTTGATTATACCATCTCCGTTAATGTAACCAAATGATAAACCATAACGTGCTATTTCATCTCCACCTTTCACTTTTACATTAATATTATTGAAAGCAGCATCCGAAAAAATATAATTTTGCCAGTTCGTATTATGCTGATAGTCAATAAAACGATCATCATCAGGAGTTAAAAACAGATTTGGATAATCTTCACGAATCTGCTCTTCCTGCATGCCAGTAGAAAAAAGCAATTCACTTACAAGTGTTTTGTGTTGTCCTGCATTCATTTGAGGAATTTGAATTTCAGGTTGAAGCGAATAGCCTGAACGTAAATCAACTTCAATAACTGTTTCGGTTGCAGAAGGATCAAGGGTTTCAATTAATACAACCCCGTTGGACCCCCTGGAACCATAAGCTGCAGTTAAAGTTGCATCTTTCAATACTGTAATCCTGGAAATGTCCAATGTATTGATTCCCAATAAAGCATTATGCTCGAAACCCTCAAGGTTTGAAGAAAAAACACCAACATTTGACAGAGGAATACCATCGACAACATAAAGGGGCCTGTTATCTGTATTTAAGGAATTAACCCCTCTTAGGAAGGTTGCAGCTCCACTTCCGGGAAAACCAGACCGATTGACAACGTGAAGACCAGATGCCCTTCCTTGCAGATACTCATCAACAGAAAGTGCAGGAGTATGCAAAATTTCATTGGATTTTACTGTTGAAAATGATGATACAATATTTCGTTTCAAAAAACTCTGTCCCAGTAAACTAATTTCATCATTACCGGATTCCAATGAACTACTGGTTAAATAAATTTTCAACTCTTCCCTTCTGTTCAGAAAAACTCTTTTCCCCTTATAATCACCTGATGGGGAAACATTTAACCAAACATCGCCGGAAATTGTCTTAAGAACAAACTCCCCTGAATCATCGGTTACCTGGGGTAATTCAAATGAACCTTCTATCCCGACAGCCACATTTGCAACCGGCTCATTTAAACCATTCACAACTTTCCCTCTTACTGTAATCGTGTCTTGTGCACTGACTGATGAAAATATCAATATTGCCGGTAAAACCGTTAACAATAAAGACTTCAATATATGTATAAAAACTAATCTCAACTTCATTATTGATTTAATTTGTAACTGTTGGATACCATAACAACCTTTTATAGAGTAGCTTATTATCATGATAAAATACTAATTGCTAGCTGGAATAAATTCTATATAATCGATTACCAATCCATTACTTGATGCAGAACCCGGTCCCTTGTATTCAAACCTTATATCAACTTTTTCGTAGGATGTAACATTTTCAACGTACATATCAAACTTATTATATCTTCCCCTGGGAAAGTATCTGTCGCCGGTTACGCTATAAATCAAGCCCCTGAATTTTTTAAATTCATAGTAATCAAAAGTGGTGGCTAATTCGTCATTTACATATATATCGTATATGCCACCAATATCCATGTGCGTTTCAACTGCCATTACATACCTCCTTGGTAATAATTTTGGTCCCTTAAACTGAACAGAATACTTCCCTTCATATCCCGTTGGAAAATCAACACGTATAATTGAATCGTTCGATGCAGCATTAATAAATATCTGTTGTGGCAGCACTGCAATGTCAGATTCAACCTTCACATCTTCATTCCATGCATGTCTGTTTATCCCTGTTTCTTCAAGCAATGTTTCAGCTTCAAAACGTGTTGCCCCCAGGTACAATGAATCCGGAATTGTAAAATTGGAGTAATTATAGGCATATCCATTACTGCACAGCGTTTTATCAGTTGGGGTGTAATTTATAGCCACACTATCCCCAAGTATATTCAATACTTTTGCAGTGTCTTTTTCAGATTTCCAAACAAATTCCTCCGGTTCAATTTTATTCAAAAATACTCCCTGCCTGAATAAAAGCGGCATTAATTTTTCATATTGCCAATCCAGGGGAATGTCCCTGTAATCAACGAAAGAACTACCAAAAGCATCGGCAACTTCATTGAGTGCATTATTATAATCCTCAACCTTCGGAAATACCACAGTACCGGTAACTTTTCTGTCTTCTTGTTTTACAGGAAAATACTCCAGCTCAAACTTGTTTACTATATTCGATACAGTATCATAAACCGTTCTGCCTTCTTCATCAAAGCCAATGGGCCTGCTCAATTCTGTATCGATGACTATTGAATCCTGTGTGTCAATGTATTCGCTTAAAACCGGATTAGATACTTTAAAATACTGATAAAGGCTTGGTAAAGGTTCAATTACTTCTTCAAGTATGAAGTATTTACCATTCATGTATAACGGGCTTTCAAATTCTGCCGCAACTTCGTCAGCATAAACACTTCCTCCCTGGCGTTGCAAATGAATGTACTTATCGTTTATCGTTTGTACAAGCCTGTCATTTTGAGGAATATTACCAGACTGAATGTAATGCGATGAAATGTGATAGCCCAGGTAATAATCGGTTAAATCATTTTGATTCAAATAACTTTCCAGTACATCATTACCCGGTATAAAAAGGGTATAAGCAATATCTGAATTAAACAAGGTGTCATATTGGCTTTGCTCAAGTAATTTAAGAAATGCCGAAACCCGTTGATCATTTTTTAATTCATCCCAAACATTTTTATTTACTGTTTCAGGATAATTATCATAGTGCTCGTCCCACTCTTTCTCACATCCAAAAAAGATAAGGGAAGCAATACCCAGAAATAAAAATATGTAATATCTCTTTTTCATGATTTCATTTAATTAATCGGTTCAAACCTTACATAGTCCCATAAAAATCTTCCTGGTATTAGTGATCTGACAGTAATTACATGCGATTGGTAATTTTTAAGATCTACTGTCCCTATTAATGAATTTTGAAAAGGATTATTGGCTGAACCGCCCCTTGTTAAATCAACAAAACTGCCAATCTTATTCCCGTCTAAAAAAACCTCAATTAAAGCATTTTGATTATTGAACCTTTCGGCGCCAATAAACAATTCATATTTGCCCTGAACTATTTTAGGTATTTTGTAAGCTATTTCAAAGTCTCCATCTATCTCCAGATAATCAGATCCCCAGGCAGTTGACTCCTCATCGCCCAGTTCAACAAAATAGAGATCCGGCCCGGTCCAATCCAATGTATTTAGATTAACATTTTCATCGATTAAATAAGAACCCTCTTTCTGACGATATTGATTAAATACCGGTTCTTCAAGAAACTGAAATGTAACATTAGCTCTTGTAGGGCTTTGTTGTTTCATTAGTTTATCAATTATATGTATGGCGCCACTTTGAGTTATCACATTGCTTTTGTCATACAAAAATCCAATGTAATCAATAAAAGTCGAGTCATTCTGAACTACGATGGTATCAAAAATTTCTTTGCCCCTGTTAATTGCAAAATCAATTCCGGTCCCGTCTATATTCAACGGTACATCAGACAAGGTTGTGTAGTTCGTTCTGCTTCCTTCAAAATTATCAATAAAAATATTTCCCTCTAAAATATGATAGCCAACAAAATTATGGAGCGAATTTTCTGATGCTGTATAATTATCATCGTTGGGACTAATAAGGGATATTAAATCATTTACAGTATTAATTCCAAAATCTTTATAAACATCATCCGGTTCAACCAGCAAAGTTACCGGTTGAATGGTGTCATTTCCCCTGGTATCGATGCTAAGTTGTGGTTTGTAACCTGTTAAATCAACGGCGTCTTTAAAAATGGAATAATCATCATTTAACTCCAGCCACTGATACGTATTGAAACTTACAGGTTCCAGT
>JBEPWX010000398.1:0-3941 GCA_041642235.1 Mariniphaga sp. | reverse complement strand
CCCGGGAAGCGATTTCATGTCCGTAGCTCGCCTGGTAGTTAAAAACCTTAATGGCTTCAACTGCCAGTACGTCGTTATAAATTATGAGATAATCAAAGTATTCGCTGTTGTGGTCAGAACCGCTATTTTCTCCCGGAGCCGAACAGCCACCTGTACGGCAGGTATTCACAGTCCCGATGTGCAGATAACCTTTGGGCTTAGAAGAACCTTCGGTTAAAATCGTGTAATACCTGTCGGTTGATAATTCCGGTTCGCCTGAAGTAATTGTTTTCAGAAGAATTTCCTGTTTTTTATAAAGTTTGTTTAATTCCTTTATAACAGGTTTAGGCAGGTCATTGTGAATGACCTGCCCAAAAGATGTTGTGAAGATAAATATAAAAACTACTAAAACTAAATGTTTCATTGTGCTGGTTTTTAGAACATAATGCCCACTCCGGCATTGAATCGTTTTGAATAATTACTTCCTGCAACAGCTGGTTTTACAAATTCCATATCGGCTTTCAACAGGGCTCCCCTTGCCATTTCCCATTCCAATCCGCTTATAATTGCCTGTTTGTCAAAAATTGGGTTGGCTGTAAAACCCTCCTCCATGGTGTTCTGGGTATTCCAGCTTTCATATCTTATGAAAGGGACAAGTTCTGATTTGTATTTTGGTATATGGCGGAAAATATTGTAAGCTGCCTCCACATAGTAACCCGTTTGCGAGCTTCCAAGGTCATTGGGTGTCCCATCAGGTTTTGCAGTAAACCAATTGTACTGATCGGTATTTGATAAATCGGTGTAATAATATTGTCCTTTAAGTTGGAGGCCTCCCAATGAATAGCGGGCATCAAGTCCAATCATTGTCATCCCGACTACCGATGAATCGGCTCTGGCCATTGCTGCCTGATCGTTCTTGTTTACGCCATGATAGAGGGTGCTTTGGGTATTGCCTGCGTAAACAGATGCTCCAAGATTTAGCCCCCTGAGTCCGAAGTATTCCACTTTTCCTGCAAAGTTTGGCGAGCTGATAAAGCTTTCGGCACCTTTTTGTCTGCCGCTGCGCAATCCTTTACCGCTGAGTATAGGATTGTCTGCGTAGCTTTTAAACCCGTTCATCAGGTAAGCCTGGTATTTTATGGATGCCGGCAGCACATAGCCCATAAATCCTGCTCCTATTTCCCGCCAGGTGGTGGGAGAAATGTGGGAGTCAATCATAGGCCGTTCAACACCCCTGAACAGGTTGGGTTCATGATATTCGTTGGTGATACCCATTGGAGTGAGCATCAGTCCGGCCCTGAAATTGATGAAGTTGTTGATTTTGTGCTGCAAGAAAGCCTGTTCGATGTATACTTCAACTACATGTTCGAACTCAATTTCGGAAATGAACTGCGTACGGTTATTAAAGCTGTAACCAAGCAACATAATAAACCGATGCACATCCATAATTCCATTCTGGTGTACATCCGAATTCAATGGTTGGTTATAGTCGACGCTTCCGTACCCGCCTATTTTTAGGTTTCCATCGGTTTGGAGTAACCGTTCAGCTACATTCATATATAAATTTCCTGGTATGCTGTCAGCGATCTGTGCACTTGTTCCTGACCATACAAAAAGAAGAATTAAAAATACAACTTGCTTCATAATGTTAATTTAGATTTATTAAAAATTATGAAGGGCAAAACTAGCGGAAAGAAATGGAATGTAAAATCCCTATAAATTGGGATTCTTAAATCAGATCGTCGGGATTGATGGTTTTAGTGTCGATAAGGTTGTTCAGAATGGCAAATACTGTTAATCCTGAGATGGATTTGATGCCTGTTTTTTCGCTGATGTTTTTGCGGTGTGATATCACCGTATGAATGCTGATAAAGAGTTTGTCGGCAATTATTTTATTGGAATGACCAAGGGCAACAAGGCGGAGCACTTCTTTTTCGCGGGCAGTAAGTTCATCGTTTTCCTGTGGACGTGTAGCCTTTTCGCTGGTTTTCCAGCAGTTTGAGATAATTTCTTGTATTTCCAATGCAGGAGTATCCAGGTTAACTGACTGTTCTGAATTGATTGGTAAAGAATTAGAGTTGATATCAGGAACATTAAAGTCGATCAGCTTAACCTGATTGTTTTTCCTCAGGGCCTGTAAAAGTTCACCATTGTTTCCCGAAGCATTCTGCAGAATAATAACCAACGAATGGTTTTTCATTTCCAGGTATGAATTCAAATCATTTAAGTTTTCCAGTTGCAGAATTTCGATGGAGAAGAAACTGCGTAATATGGCAGCCAATCCTTTTCTGATAATTTCTGATGCATGGATGATTATGATGAGTTTGTTCATTTACGAATTTTTTTTTCGATCGTTTCAGCCTGATTTAATAAGATTACATCTTCGATACGCGCATGATCGTAGATGTCTCTTTCAAACCGGAATAGCGTAATGAGAAACTCGTTGCACAGGTTTTCGTTATAATCAGGGGTTAAATATTTTATTATAAGATTTTTCAAATCATTGAGTTTCTCATCCACGTTGGTATGTTCTTTTTCGAATGAGGTTATTGTATAATTTCCTTCTGATTTATTACTAATAACCATTTTCTCGATGTATGGGAATACTATCTTTTCCTCATAATCAATGTGCACTTTCAGCTCTTCCTTATATTTTTTATAAAACTGGTTAACCATTTGCAACCCCTGGTTTTCAGAGGTCCGGCTTTGAACTAATTGTTCCAGCTGGGAATCCAGTTTCGGTAATACATAGTTCAGGTAATACCTGTGTGTTCTTTTCAGGTATTCAATGATTTCGAGCGGAGAAAAGGACAGCAGTTCCTCCTGGGGGAAATATTCCTCATTATTGAAGGTGTTGACAATAGCCAGAAAGAAATTGGGATTGATGTTTTTTTCAAGGCACACATTTTCCACGGTTTTTTCCTTCAAACCCAGTTTTATTCCAAAACGGTTCAGTACCGGAAGAAGGTTGTAATTGTGATGTATGAGCCTGAATACCTTGTGGTCTTTTGAAAATATTTCCATGATAATAAATATAAACTTATTCAGCAATTGGATTGATGTTCCAGGTTCTGTTTTTCGATCTGGAAAGTTGTATGAACAATATTGAATTCATGTTTTAAATCGCTGTTGAGTTCTTCAATAAACCTGTCATTGTTTCCACCGGGCATTACCAGGTGAGCTGTAAGAGCAACCTGCGTGGTGCTCATTGCCCAGATGTGCAAATCGTGGATGCTTTCCACTCCTTTCTTTTTTTCAATAAACCGCTTCACATCTTTAATATTTATATTCTTAGGAACTGCATCCAAAGCCAGATTTACCGAGTCGGAAAACAATCTCCAGGTGCCCCATAAGATTACTGCAATGATAATAAAGCTCATTACAGGGTCAATCCAGTTTATTCCTGTCAGGCTGATCATTAATCCTGCCAAAACCACACCCAGAGAAACTGCGGCATCGGCAGCCATATGCAGAAATGCCCCACGGATGTTTAAATCTTCTTTTTGCCCTTTCATAAAAAGAAATGCTGTAAGGGTATTAATAATCACACCTATGCCTGCTACTATCATTATCTGTTTGCCTCCAACAGGCTGCGGATTCTGAAGTTTGCCAAAAGCATCCCAGCCAATTAATACGACTGCCCCAAACAAAAGCAAAGCATTCAGGATGGAAACAAGAATGGTGGTTTTCCTAAAACCATAAGTATATTTTCCTTTTGGTTTGGATGTTGCAAGCCAGGCTGCTGTCCATGCAAAGGCAAGGCCCAGCACATCGCTGGCATTATGTCCTGCATCAGCAAGTAACGCGGATGAATTGGCTAACAATCCGTAAACAATTTCAATGACAACAAATACAACATTCAGACTGATGCCTAAGATAAATGCTTTTTTGTGAGGAGTTGGTTGTTTGACTTCTTTCAACTGATTCATTATCAGGATAAAATTTGTTTTTGTGTTGTAATT
>JBEPWX010000397.1:0-3942 GCA_041642235.1 Mariniphaga sp. | reverse complement strand
TCGCGCACGTTTCCTGGAAAATCGTATTGCTCAAGTCGTTTTAATGCAGCAGGTTCAATATTCACCAAATCACGGCTCATAGAAGTACAATATTTTTGGATAAAATGATTTACCAGCATTGGAATATCTTCAATCCGTTCACGTAATGGAGGAATTGATATATTTACAACATTTAATCTGTAATACAGGTCCTCACGGAATGCTCCTTCATCAACCATTTTCTTTAAGTCGCGGTTTGTTGCACAAATCACTCTAAAATCGGATTGGATTTCTTTATTTCCACCTACACGCACAAATTTTTTAGATTCCAGGACACGTAAAAGTTCAATCTGCATTTTACCTGAAATAGTGGCTATTTCATCTAAAAAAATTGTTCCTCCATCAGCAATTTCAAACCGTCCCTTTCTATTAAACATAGCTCCGGTAAAGGCTCCTTTTTCATGTCCAAAAAGTTCACTTTCAAGTAAGTCTTCCGATAATGCACCGCAATGTACTGTTACCATTGGAAAAAACTTCCGGGAGGAATTTGCATGAATAGCTCTGGCAATAAGTTCTTTGCCTGTGCCACTTTCTCCAATGATAATTACTGAAGAATTTGACTGCGATACACTTTCCACGTCTTTCAGCACTTTCATCATTGCCTCACTAGAGCCAATTATATCTTCGATATTTTCAAGTGAAACAATACGATCTTTGAGTGCCTGATTTTCTGCCTTCATTTCGATCTGTTTGGCCGCATTACGAATTAAATGTGATAAGTCATCAGGATCAAATGGCTTAGTTATGTAATCATAAGCACCATCTTTCAATGCCTGAACAGCTGTTTCTACAGATGCAAATGCTGTCATAATAATTACGATTGCATCAGAACTTAATTGTTTAATGCGCCGGTGCATTTCCAGACCATCCATACCTGGCATTTTTATATCTGCCAGAATAATATCAAATTTACCCGATTCTAGCATAGCAAGCGCTTCTTTGGCATTTTCTGCACATTCTACATGAAACCCGTCTTCGATGAACCAGTTGTATAGAGAATCTCTTACAGATTCTTCATCGTCGACAATCAGGAGTGAAATTTTATTTATCATTTTCAATCTGGTTTATAAAGAAAAGACTTTATGCTTCCTTATGTTGTATTGGTTCAATATGTGTATTATTTTCAGCTTTAAACAAGTGGTAAAGTTACCGACATAATAGTTCCTTTACCTGGTTCTGAATCCACTTCCACTTTGCCTTTATGGCTTTGAACTATACCGTGAACAATTGCAAGTCCTAAACCTATACCACTTGCTTTACGTTTGGCAGAATAAAAAGGCTGGAAAATATGAGGTAAATCTTCTGGTGAAATGCCCACACCGTTATCTATAATTTCAATTGTAATATGCTCGTCATCCGGATTTTTGCTTTTAATAACAATTTCACCATGCTCAGTTACTGCTTCAGAAGCATTAACCAATAAGGCCACACAGACTTGTTTAATCTGATTCTCATTGCAGTTAACCAAATCGTTTACAGCATTTAGTTCAATGTAAAAATTTATATTGGCCATTTTCATCTGATGTTCAATTAATTCATATGTTTTTGTCAGCAAAGAATTTAGTCTGATGGGCTTAAAATCTTCCTGATCTTTTCTTGAGAAATCCATAAGACCCCGTACAATGTCTCCACATCTTTTTGTTTCAGCTTCAATTACGTTTAGATGTTTAGAGAGAGTTTGAGTAAGAGCAGGATCCAGATCGAGGCGATTGATTTTTTTTAATACAAGTTTCGAATAAGTAAGAATACTAGAAAGGGGATTATTTAGCTCATGAGCAACTGAAGAGGATAATTTTCCAAGCGAAGCAATTCGTTCAATGTGAATCAGCTCATTTTGAATTTCTGAAAGCTCCTCTGATTTTTTTTGAACCTTATATTCCAGTTGGTGTGACCAGTTTTCCAATTCCTTGTTAGCAGCATCAAGATTATCCAGCATGTTATTAAAAGCCAATGAAACCATTCTCATATCATCGAGCAAATTCGATTTTATATCCAGCCTGCGGTTCCTGTCTCCACTTGAAACTGCTTCACTTGCAGTAACAATGGCACTCAATGGCATTCTTATCTTTTTATTAGTAAAAAATATTAAAAAAGAAACAAGAATAAAGGTAATCAGGGCAGCCATCAGGAAAAATTCGGTAGATGATTTCGCCACTGCTTCATCAAGTGATTCAAGAGGAACTTTGATAATAAGTGATCCCAATACCTCTTCATCAGGACTATGAGCATGGCAGGAACTGGTATAACATGAACGTTCATTCAATATGGGTGAATGGATTAGCAATTGACGATGTCCCTTATCATCACCCCTCATAATACAGGCACTATTAAAATCAATAATTCTGTATGTTTTTTCTTTTGGTAGAAACATCGAATTAATATCTATGTGACAGCTAATGCAGTTGGGATTACTGTTATTCGTTGTATCTGAAAAAAGTGATGAATAAACCAACTCGTTTTCATGATTGTATAAATTCACCTCATCGACACCTGAAATATTATTAATTATATCAAGGGTACTCTCCAGTGCCTGGTTGTCGTTTTTTAACATAGAATAATATAAAGATCCTTCTATGATTGAACCAACATCATTTCCCCGTTGGCGAATCATCGTATCGAGATATTCACCATAAACCGAACTAAAAATAGCTCCAAATGCAATAAATAAAACAAAAGAAAGAATTGCAATAATATATATGACACGAGCATATATTGAGGATTTAAACCTTAGGTATTTGTTAAAAAAAGCCTTTATTTTATTTTTCTTCGAATAGGGTTTATTAAGTGTAGGCATATCTTCTTCATTTTTGAATCCAACAGTAATCAATCAGTTATAAAAAGCCTGCAAATTACAAAAAGAAGTTCTCTTTTCCTGATTTGTCTACAATCTTTAAAACATATTTAGGAAGATTTATTTATAAATCGACGACTTATAATTCCCTTTTATCTGAAAATCCAGGTAAAACTTTTAAAGCTCCTGGAATAATCTCGGCTTCAATGACTTTAACCTTTGGAATCATTTCACCATCAACTTGAAGTTCCTGATGCCTGACAAGATCAATTCTTGCACGTGTAGCAGTAAATACCTTAATGTATTTCATGCGGTGCAGCTTTCCTGTAAAAACTGCGTATATAAATGTAAAAACAAACCACCATGGATAGGGTCTTAGAACGATAATCTCAAATTTACCATCATTAAGTTTACCTGTTGGATTTATAATTGCTCCAGTTCCATAACTTTTCGCATTGGCAAAAACCAGCATTTCAGCCTTCATCTTTCTCCTGCGCTGCCCAGGAATTTTAATATAGAAAGTAAACCAGGTTTTTTTTTCAAACATTTCTTTTACCAATTGCTTACCATACCCTAACATCCCTTTTGAACCTTCTTTTTCGAACCGACTGACAATCCGGGCATTTACCCCAATATCACCAAGATGAAAACAATAATAATCCGTGTTAATTTTAATTACATCCATTACTATGGGAGGTTCAGTAAAATTTTTTGCCAAAGTTGCTTCCACGTCATCAGAAATCCCCAGGTTATAGGCCAATCCATTTGCCGATCCAGCAGGAAAAATTCCAAGAACAATATTTTTATTAATTAATTCTGAAGCTACCATATTAATCGTCCCGTCGCCTCCAACAGCATAAACAACTTCTGGTTCAAATTCCTTTAAGCTGCGCCTGATTGCTATACGATCATCTTTGCCTGTGGTTTCATATATTTTTAAATCCAATCCTTTTTTTTCAGCAAGGTCTATAAATCTGGCATGAAATGATTTTGCAGTACCCACACCTGATTTAAAATTAATTACAAGTAAGATTTTTTTCAATGCGTTATGATTTTATATCCCTAAAATGATCAGTTTCCACACAATATTCAAGTATCCAATTTACGTAAAA
>JBEPWX010000396.1:0-3948 GCA_041642235.1 Mariniphaga sp. | reverse complement strand
TGTTTGGTGTCGGAGGTGTAGAAATTGTCCCTGATAATCCACGTGGCGTGCGCAGCAAATCGAGAGAAAACCGGGTTAAGGGAACGGGCGAATGGAATACATATGATGTAGTTTGTGTGGATGGTACTATAAAACTTTCGGTAAACGGAAAGTTTGTTAATGGAATAAGCAAGTCGACACAAAAAAATGGATACATCTGTTTGGAAGCAGAAGGGGCTGAGATTCAATTCAGAAACATTCAGATATACGAAATTCCCTGATTTTTCAGGATTATTTCTTCTTTTCTATTGGTTCAGCGTGTACCGTAGACACAAAACCAAAGTTATTCATAATAACTTCTTCCACCCTGGAACAAACTGTATGTGCATCTTGTAACGTAGTATCAGGATGAAGTTTTATATGACAACTTAATTCGGTATGCCTTCCATAATTATGAATATGGATATGGTGCAGGTGAATTGGATAATTAAATTCATTCTGTGTTGTTTTATAAATTGAATCCAACAATTCTTCGGAAGGACTTACGCCAAGCAGTGATTTTATTTCGGTTGAAAGGATTTTGTAACTTGCCCAACCGATCATTAAGGCTACAATAAAACTTAAGAGGGCATCGGTCCACCAGAACTGATTTCCAGCAGCAATACCAATTAAAATTATAACTGATGAAAGTGCATCGGTGCGGTGGTGCCAGCCATCGGCTTTTAAAATAGATGATTTAACTTTCTTTGCTGCCCAGAAAGCATATTGAGCCATAACTTCCTTTATCAGGATGGAAATGATTGTGACAATCCATGCAATGGTTCCAAATACCGTTTGTTCACGGGAGCTAAATTTTTCGACAGCCCCTGTGATAAAATCGAAAGCAATAACTGCAAGTAAAATTCCAATGATAATGGAGGCGATATGTTCGGCACGTCCATGCCCGAAAGGATGTTCAGCATCGGCAGGTTTTCTGGATATTCTTCCTCCAATCAGCACAATAACTGAAGAAACAGAATCGGAAAGAGTATGCCAGGCATCAGCAATTAATGCCAGAGAACCAGTAACTATGCCTGCCCAATATTTTAGTCCAAACAGAACAAAGTTTCCTATAATGGAAAACCAGCCTTCCCGGTTAATATATTTTTTTGTTTCCGGCATGTATACAAAAATACAAATCCAAACTGAAAGAATTCTTTATAAAAAATGCATTTACTTCAATTTATCAGAAACTTTATTAATAATATTATGAAGTGCGGGAATACGATCCAGCTTCGAAAACAAACTGCTACCGCCTAAGTATAATAATATATTTCGGATGTAAATAAAAAGTCCGAGGCTATGAGCTGCCAACAGCACAGGATCGAGACGGTAAACAGCATAGCTGAAAATCATAATGGAACCCACTGTACTGATTATCCAAAATCCAATAGGCAGAAAAGAAGCGTTTCGTTTTTCGGAATACAGCCATTGATAAACAAATCTGAAGGTAAAGATTATCTGTCCTGCAGAGCCCCAAATCATTAGCATCAAAGGGACTTCTTCATTCCGGATAATAGAGCGAAAGTTATAATCTTCGCCATATAACAACCAGACGATGTATATACAGGGAATGATAAAGGTTAATATACGTATTACCCGATGCATTAGTCGCCATGCTTTTTTTAACTGCAGATTCCGGATATAAATCAAATATACAATGATTTGCCCCAGTACAATAGCAAAATCGTTTCGTAGAATTCCATATGTAAGCATCATGATAGAAGCCGCCAGGCTAATTTGCCAATAAATTACAGGTGAAACTACCTCTCCTTTTTTTTCTGACAAAAACCATTGTGCAACATTGCGTGCAAAAAAGAGAACCTGTGACAGAAAACCTAATGCGTAAATAAGAAGAATATTCATTTACAGTTGTTATAGGGGCGCAAATATAACAATTATGAAAAGTATAAATGACACATAAGAAAAATCTAGTTGTCAAGTTTTTTTAATACTTCACGGGCCGCATTTTGATGAGCTTCCTTTTTTGAAGTTCCGGTACCTCTGCCCATCTCGGTGTTATCTATAAGAACAGTAGCAATAAATTTAGGCTGCTTCGATTTATCGTTTGCATGTTCTTCGATGGTTTCAAATTTCAGTTCCTTTTTATTTTTTTGACTCCACTCAATCAGCTGGCTTTTGAAATTGGAATCCTTCTGTTCAATTTCATTCATATTCACAAACTGAGAAAGGATTTTTTTTGTAACAAAAAATTTAGTAGTTTGATAATCGGTATCGAGATAAATTGCACCTATGAGTGCCTCAAGAGCATCCCCATATATGTGGCTTTTATCGATATTTCTGGTGGTATTTGAATCAATAAAAACATTCAGTCCCATATCAAAGGTAAGCCGAGTCAGAAAAGTACGATTTACCAGCTTCGACCGGTTTTTGGTTAAAAACCCCTCGTCCTGCTGGGGAAAACGATTGTACAGGAAATCGGCAATAATTGCACCCAGAATTGCATCACCCAGGAATTCAAGCCTTTCATTATTTATAAGGTTTCCCTGTGAATCAGGTACCGAAGCTGATCTATGAACGAATGCCAGGTCGTAAAGTTTAAGGTTGACGGGGTAAAATCCAAGCAAATCTTTTAAAAACAAATAAAACTCTTTCCGTGGTGACGAAAAGAGTTTTATTCGTTGTGCAATTTTTCTGACCACAAGACTTTAGTATTTCTTGAAAACCACAGTAGCATTGTGCCCTCCAAAACCAAAAGTATTGCTTATAGCAATATTAACCTCTTTTTGCTTTGCAACATTAAAAGTAAAATCGAGTCTGTTGTCAATTTCGGGGTCATCAGTGAAATGGTTAATTGTAGGAGGTATTATATTATTTCTTATAGCCAGAATGCTGGCAAGTCCTTCTACAGCTCCGGCTGCTCCAAGCAGATGGCCGGTCATAGATTTGGTAGAACTGATGCTTACTTTATATGCATGCTCACCAAAAGTTTTCTGAATGGCTTTTGGTTCGGCAATATCACCTAGTGGAGTTGAAGTGCCATGGACATTGATGTAATCAACATCTTCAGGAATTAAACCAGCATCTTCAATAGCCCATTTCATAACGAGGCTGGCACCTTTTCCATCGGGATCGGGAGCTGTCATATGAAATGCATCGGCCGACATACCACCACCTGCAATTTCAGCATAAATATTTGCACCTCTATTCACGGCACTTTCATATTCTTCGAATATAAATGCAGCTGATCCTTCGCCAATTACAAATCCATCCCTGTCTTTATCAAATGGCCTCGAGGCGGTTTTCGGGTCCTGATTTCGGGTAGAAATGGCTCGCATAGAGTTAAATCCGGAAACTCCAGCTTCATTCACTGCGGCTTCAGAACCACCGGTAATCATTATGTTGGCTTTTCCCAGACGAATCATATTAAAAGCCTCAATCATAGCATGCGATGCAGATGCGCAGGCCGAAACTGTTGTAAAGTTAGGGCCTCTGAAATGGTATTTGATTGAAATAAGGCCGCCGGCAATATTGGCAATCATTTTCGGTATAAAAAAAGGAGAAAACCTTGGGTTTTCTTCCCGATAACTTCTTGTTTCTTCAAAGAAAGTTTGAAGTCCACCGATACCTGCCCCCCAAATCACACCTGCGCGATCATGATCGACCTTTTCAAGATCAAGGCCTGAATCAGCCATTGCCTGAGCTGCAGTTACCAGGGCATATTGAGTATATAAATCATATTTTCTGGCTTCCTTTCGTTCGATATATTGTTCTACATCGAAGTTTTTTACTTCGCAGGCAAACTGAGTTTTATGTTTCGAAGCATCAAATCTGGTAATGGGTGCAGCACCGCTAACCCCTTTTATAAGATTATCCCAATATTCGTTAACCGAATTTCCCAATGGATTAACGGTGCCCACTCCGGTAATTACTACCCGCTTAAATTCCATAAATGAATTTTCTGGATTA
>JBEPWX010000395.1:0-3956 GCA_041642235.1 Mariniphaga sp. | reverse complement strand
GGCTCGGGAACAGGTCTTGGACTTTCGCTGAGCTATGATATTGTTAAGGCGCATGGTGGGGAGTTGAGCGTGGAAACTAAAGAAGGTGAAGGAACTGAATTTGTAATTTATTTAAAAATTAGTTAGCAAGATGAATAAAACGATAATAACAGGAGCCTTCATAATTACATTTTTTCTGTCGGAATTCTCATTTGGCCAGAACCCGTTCAGCCGCTTAATAATGGAGCGATGGAATACAAAAAACGGAATGCCAAACGACATGGTTCTAAATGTGTATCAAACAATGGACGGGTATATTTGGACGACCGGATATACCGGCCTGACCCGTTTTGACGGTATCAGTTTCACTCCATTCAATTCCCGAACTGTCAGTCTTATTAAAACCGACAACATTGAAACGCTTTTATATGAAACAAATGACAGTACTTTATGGATACCAACTCCAAACAGTGGATTATTGTCATATAAAAACGGGCAGTTTAATGCTTATCTTACTGATTCAACCTCTTTGTATATTTGGGCAAAAACAAACCAGGAGGAACTGTTGCTGCGAATCGGAAGGGGTAATACAAGCTATGCATTGTTTGATACACACACCAAAACCATCAAGCCTGTTACGAGCCAACAGGAATTGGAATTACTGTTAAAAGATGAAACACACAGTTACAACCGGGAAAATGACCTGTCTGGAAATACCTGGATTTATTATAACCGGGCTCTTTTTCGATACAAAAATGGAAAGTTAAACAAACTGACACCAAAAGAAGGTTATTTCCCTGAAAGGGGCTATTACCGGGTTTATGCAGACAGCAGGAACAGGGTTTGGCTTATTTCCACGAAAGGCTTGTTTCTATGGAATAGTCAGAAGTTTGAGCCTTATCCTGGAATGGAAGATGTTCTTTTTGTGGGTAGTGGGGCTCTCTCTACAGGCCAGATGCTTGAAGATAGTAAAGGTGGAATTTGGCTTGCAACAGCATCAGGAGTTGCTTATCTGCCAACTCATTCCAATCGCTTTCTGTTTTACCCGGGGAAAGACGGTCCGCTTTCACGCCCCATCAATAACATAATGGAAGACAAAGAGGGAAATATCTGGTTCTCGTCGACCGCCGATGGACTTATTAAACTTAGTCAGAGCAAATTTATCAGCTATTCTATGCGGGATGGATTGAATGACAATCGCATAGCTGCGGTATGCGCATTGGACAACAGTAGTTACCTGGTTGCTACCTATCGTAAATTATTCCGGATCGACAACGGTGTGGTAAAACCTTATTTATTTAAGGATAAAAATCTTGAAAATTTCAAAGGTGATCCAACCCAGCTTTACAAAGATTCAAAAGGCAATATCTGGCTCAGTTTCACATCCGGTAATATAATCAGGATTTCAAAGAATGGAGAAAAATTATTTCAACCGAAAGGAATATTCAATACCAGATATGTGTTTGAAGATAATTCGGGCCAAGTTTGGTTTGGATTCGGATACAAGGGTATTGGTTTTATAAACCAGGAGGATGAAATTGAATTATTAAATTTTCCGAAAGTTGATTTTAGTTCTTATTACATTAGTTCTATCCGTAAACTGAAAAACGGAAGCTGGCTGATAACCTCGTTCAATAATGGGATTATTGTGATCGATCCGGATGGAAATCCGACCTATTATGACGATAAATCGGGACTGCCGACCATAGGCGTTTTTGCCAGTTATGAAGATCCTGAAGGAACCGTTTGGTTCACCACCCAGTCGGGAATTACCCGTTTTAAAAACGGCAAATTCCAAAACATCGGGTTCAGGGATGGGTTGCCCGAGAATTCCATTTTTGAGCTTCTCCCCGACCACGAAGGATATTTCTGGTTCACATCTAACCGGGGATTGATCCGCGCGAAAAATCAGGAACTGAACGACTACCTGGATAAAAAGACCGATAAAATTAACTGGCAGTTATACGATGATGGCGATGGAATGCTAAACCGTCAATGCGTGGGTGCCAGACATTCGTCTATTACTCCCAATGGCAAATTACTGTTTCCAACATTTGGCGGACTCGTTGAGGTTGACCCGAAGCAGCTGAAACAAAATACGGTTCCTCCCCCTGTAAAAATCAACCAGGTTTTAAGAGATGATATCGATCTGGGATTAACCCAAAACAAAACTCTCACACCCGGCAACCATCGCTATATTTTCAATTATAGTGCGTTGAGTTTCGTTGCCCCTGAAAAAGTAAAATTCAAGTTTAAGCTGCAAGGGTACGACAAAGACTGGATTTCATCTACAGGTGACCGGAAGGCCTTTTATACAAATATTCCTTCGGGAAATTTTACTTTTCGGGTAATTGCCTGTAATAACGATGGAGTATGGAATAACACAGGGGCAAGTTATACTTTTAGGATCGCTCCATTTTTCTACGAAACTACATGGTTCAGAATACTTGCAATTGTTATGTTTTTAATATTGATTTGGTTGATTGTGATATGGAGAACAAGTGCTGCCAAAAAACAAAATGAATTTTTGGAAGCCGAGGTCGCTTCAAGAACAAGTGATCTGAACAAGGCAAATACAGAACTTAATCAATCGCTGGAAAATTTAAAATCCACCCAGGCCCAACTTATCCAATCCGAAAAAATGGCTTCTCTTGGAGAACTCACTGCCGGCATAGCGCATGAAATACAGAACCCATTAAACTTCGTCAACAATTTTTCGGAAGTAAACAACGAGTTGATTGATGAACTGAATGATGAATTAGACAAAGGAGATATTCACGAAGCAAAAGTGATATCAAAAAATATCAGAGAAAACGGACAAAAAATAACCCGCCACGGAAAACGCGCCGATGCTATTGTAAAAGGGATGTTGCAACACAGCCGGACAAGCAACGGCACAAAAGAACCAACCGATATCAACGCTTTAGCCGATGAATATTTGCGGTTGAGTTACCATGGTTTGCGGGCAAAAGACAAATCGTTTAATGCCGAATTCAAAACCGAATTCGATGAGTCGCTTCCAAAAATTAATGTCATTCCGCAGGACATTGGAAGGGTGTTGCTGAATCTGATTAATAATGCGTTTTACGTAGTCAACGAAAAAACTAAGTTGAATATCGAGGGTTATAAACCAGAAGTAACTGTCAGAACTACTTCCTGGAACCCCCCGTCGGGGGGCAGGGGGGCTTTAATTTCCGTAACTGACAATGGCCCCGGAATCCCCTCCTCCATCATCGATAAAATCTTCCAACCCTTTTTTACCACCAAACCCACCGGTCAGGGAACCGGACTGGGACTGAGTTTGAGCTATGATATTGTGAAAGCGCACGGTGGGGAAATCATCGTGGAATCAAATAAGAATGAAGGATCTGTATTTACAATAACAATTTAAGGATATTGCCGTATGCAAAAGAGTCCTTTTGTCGCTGCATTTTTTAAGTTGTAAGCATTAAAATACTTGCTGAGAAGGAGTTCAGAATCGATAATAATCGACAGGAAGATGGAATAATTATAACGCATTCAGACGGACAATATGATGAAAGAGCTAAAAAAGAATACAAAGTAATTTTTCTAAATCATTAAATAATTGAACCATGGAAAAAAAGATTATGATTTCGTATGACGTTGACCAAGACAAATTAATACTATCTGATCACGGTCATACAAATGCCGGTAAAAGTGATCAAATCCATTGGCATCCGGGAGAAGGGGTTAAAGCAGTTACAAATGTTTCTGTAAAACCTGAATCACCAATTTCAACAGAAAAATTCTGGTCAAATGCCCCCCATGATAATGGAGTGAATTTTAAGGGAACCATAAAAAACGACGTTGAAGATGGAGGTGCCTGGGACTATAATATAACTTGTAATATTGGATCGAATAATGATCCGAATTACAAATATGTCGACCCAAGAATTCAGGTAAATTCAACGATTGAAACCAGCCCGGATTAAATTTAATGATATTTCTATGTTGCT
>JBEPWX010000394.1:0-3998 GCA_041642235.1 Mariniphaga sp. | reverse complement strand
GATAATCCTTTGAATGTGCGTGAGAACACTAATTATCCGAATACATCCATTGCTTATTTCAGAATTCTGTGGAGTGTGATTGAGCCGGAACAGGGAAAATACCGGTGGGATTACATCGACAGCCTGTTGGAACTGGCACATGCCCACGACCAGACACTTATGCTGCGCATTTCTCCCTATAAAGGACGGCCGATCGATGATGTCCCGGCATGGTACAGGGAAATGGTTGGTCCTGAACGAACATTCCAACATGTGAAATGGCCGGTTGACCCCGAGAATCCTTTGTACGCAATGCATTTTGGAGATATGATACGGGCACTCGGCCAACGATACGACGGGAATACTGACCTGGAAGCAGTCGATCTTTCATTTATCGGCTGGGCCGGCGAAGGTGGTGGTTCGGAATTGCTGTCCCAAAAAACACGCGAAGCCCTCGTAAATGCCTTTACCGATTCCTTCAGGGAAACGCCTTTGATTGCCTTATTGATGGATCCTCCTACAAATAGGTATGCCAATTCACAAATCCCTGTCGGATGGCGCATCGATTGTATCGGAGACCTGGGTTTCTGGGCAAGTGAGCAAAATGGATGGACACATATGCACGATTTTTATCCCATCGAAATTATTAACTGCAATGTGCAGGACGATTGGAAACATTCACCTTTAAGCTTCGAAATATGCGGGACATTCCTGAACTGGAAAAATACCCAGGGTTATGGAAGAGAGGAAGTGAAATACATATTTGATCAATCTCTTAAATGGCACATATCCTCCTTCAATGCAAAATCTTCACCCGTGCCAGAAGAATGGCAGGACCTGGTAGATGAATGGCTAAATAAAATGGGATACCGGTTTGTACTCAAAAGATTGACTTTTCCGGAGGAAGTAAAGCAACACGGAAAACTAAACTTTACCTCCTGGTGGGATAATAAAGGAGTAGCTCCCTGTTACAGGGATTATCCTCTTGCCATAAAGCTGAAAAACCTTCAAAATGAAAAAGTATTTGTCACCAATGCCGATATCCGTAAATGGCTCCCCGGCGATAACGTTTATGATGATGCTGTTTTCATACCACTGGATATGCCGCCGGGAATGTATGATTTGCAGGTAGGTATTGTAGATGGTGTAAAAGCCACGCCAAAAGTTAAACTGGCAATTGAAGGAATGGATGAAGAAGGGTGGTACACGCTGGGAAAAATTCAAATAACAAAATAATAATTTCTGAACGTTATTTATAATTACGACTCGCATAACTATCTGTATTCAAATTATCCATACATTAATGAGAAACTATTCTACAGTCATAATTCATGCACTTTTTGTACTAAGTGTATTTTCAGGATTCTCCTGCAAAACCAATAATAAATCTGATGAAACAAAAGCAATAAAGATTTACGATAAAAATCCGTTTTACTGGGAGTATAAAGGCGAACCGGTAGTACTGCTCGGGGGGTCCAGGGAAGATAATCTGTTTAACCATCCTGAAAGCCTGACAGAACATCTCGATTTACTTAAATCAGTGGGAGGAAACTATATCCGGAATACAATGAGCAGCCGTGACCCTGGAAATGTCTGGCCTTTCAAGTTACTTGACAACGGACTGTATGACCTGGGCCAGTGGAACCCTGAGTATTGGCAACGGTTCGAAAACTTGCTCCTCTTATGCAAGGAACGGGATATTATTGTTCAGGTTGAACTTTGGGATCCGTGGGACGTGTTCAAATCTGAGGCAGCATTGGGGCACGGACCCCTCAATGTAGGCTGGGAAAGTTGTCCGTATAACCCTAAGCTTAATATAAATTATACACACGAAGAAACAGGACTGGATACTGTAATTGACTATTATACGGCTGTGCAGCCATCGGATCATAAATTTTTCTTTACAGTACCTGAATTGGAAAATATCCCTGAAGTCCTGCAGTATCAGAAAGCATTTGCCGATAAACTTTTGGAAATCTCCCTCAACTATCCGAACGTACTTTACTGCATGAATAATGAAACAGGCGAACCCGCTGAATGGGGAGAGTTTTGGGCTACACATATCCGTAAACGGGCAAACGAAACGGGCAGGCAGGTTTTCCTGACTGATATGCGCCGTAACAGTAATTTTGATTCAGAAGAACAGATTAAACTGCTCCATGACAGAGAATATTATGATTTCTTTGAAATATCTCAAAACAACGCGAACAGAGACCAGAACCATTATGACTTCATCCTGTCAATCCGCAATCAAATCATCGATAACCCAAAACCTCTGAATAACGTGAAAGTTTATGGCGGTGGCGAGTCCGTGCATTCTGAAGGTGTAACAGAGGGGACACGAAGGTTCTGGAGAAATATTTTCGGAGGAGCAGCCTCTACCCGCTTCCACCGCCAGGGAGCCACTCCTTTTTATTCAGGTGCCGGTCTGAGTGAACTTTCCCAAACTCACATCCGAAGCATGCGAATGTTGACAGATGAATTTGATGTTTTTAACAGCGTCCCTTCGAATCATCTGCTGATGGAACGGGACCCCAATGAAGCCTATTGTCTGGCAAGCCGGGGCAATCAATTTGCCCTCTATTTTACAAATGGCGGGGAGGTATTACTTGATGTTCCTGATGTTCAGGATGAATTTGAAATCAGGTGGCTGAATATTTCCAAATCCGAATGGCTGAATACCAGCAGAATTAAAGTGGATGGCCAAATGAAGATCACTGCTCCCGCTACCGGTCAGTGGGCAGCACTTATTCTTCCGGTCTCCTGAGTTTCAACAGGTGTTTTTATAAGGAAAATAACATGTTTCAAAAATGATAAAACAAACAACTCTTGATTTAATTGGAAAGACACCTTTAATAAACCTTTACAGGATAACAGGCAAAAAAATTAATCTATTTGGCAAACAGGAGTACATACAACCCGGCGGAAGTGTAAAAGACAGAGCTGCACTGCAAATAATTTCCGATGCTTACGCAAATAAGGTACTGGAAAAGGGACAGGTTGTAGTGGAAATGACAAGCGGAAATATGGGAGCAGGCCTGGCTGTTGTGTGCAGCCAGTTTGGTAACCCCTTCATTGCAGTAATGCCAAGGGGGAACAGTCCTGAACGAATAAAAATACTGAAGTCCCTGGGTGCAGAAGTAGTATTGACGAAACAAGTTGATGGCCAACAAGGCATGGTAACCGGAAAAGACATCGAACATGCATCTGAAATTGCCCGAAACCTGGCTGCTGAAAAAAATGGGTTCTATGTCGACCAGTTTAACAACCCTTCCAGTATAAAAGCCCACTACGAAACTACCGGACCCGAAATATGGGCCGATTTACCTGAAATTGATGCTTTTGTAACAGCCGTAGGAACAGGCGGAACTCTTATTGGAATTTCAAGATTCCTGAAAGAAAAAAATCCGGAGATAAAATGCATTGCTGTAGAACCCATGAATGCAGCAATTTTAAAAACCGGAATTGTGAAACATGCCAGGCACATCGTTCAGGGAACCGGTTATGGATTAATTCCTCCTCACTGGGACAATAGCCTGGTTGATGAAATAGTAACAGTTTCCGATGATGAAGTAAAAGAAATGACGCTCCGATTGTGGCAGGAACAGGGATTGTTTGCAGGCTATTCATCCGGAGCGAATGCAGCTGCTGCCTTAAAATTTGCAAATGAAAATTTTGAGGTTAAAAATATTGTTACAATATTGTGCGACACAGGATTTAAATATCCCGGATTTTAATAGCATAAATAATATAATAAAATTTAAATTTTATTTCGATGGCATCAAAGCTTCACTTAGCGATTTCCCTGTTTATTTCCCTCCTTATTTTAGGGAGTTGCACTACCCGGACTCTGACAAAGGACCCTGTTAAAAAACCGGCAACTGAATCGGTACCCATCCAGTTTCAGGAGAAAGGCGTTTTTAATCCGGGCAACAACATCTATTGCTCAAACAATTTTGCAGGCGCACGGTTAAACAGCATTGCTCTCACAGATGATACCCTCGTAACTGTATTGATAT
>JBEPWX010000393.1:0-4000 GCA_041642235.1 Mariniphaga sp. | reverse complement strand
TATGGAAATGAAACCGCTTTCATGTTGTTGAACAGTTTCATTGTCAGTTTTAGTATTATTCCCCGGACGGAACAGTATTGCGATAGTTTTCTTCAATAAAGATTATTTGGGTTCAGTAAAAATGATAGGTAATTATTTTTGAATCTTATTGCAGAAGTATGTTAGCAGCAAATTTTGCTGAACCCGGAGCTAATTCAACCGGAAACGGTATGAAATAGTTCCTTGCTGAAAAGCAGGGGCATCCGATGATGCATTAAATTTCGCTTTCAGAGCAGCTTGCCGGGCTTCCTTCCAGAATTGTTCATCCATAATGGTCGTGCCCTTGAATCCGGCATCGGCAGCTGTTACATTTCCATTTTTATCGACTGTAACTTTTACTACCACAACACCTTCATCGTCCCCAGGATAATTGGGTTTAGGCAATGCCCGTGCTGAACGGCCTGAAAGATCATACGAAATACCATCTCCCTGATCCCCTGAACCACTTCCACCAGGTCCGTTGGCTCCGGCATTTGGGTCTCCTGTAGATGCGCCCTGGTTGCCTCCTGGGAAAGTAGCTCCCTGGCTTTCACCATCTGTAGTACCCTGGCCTCCTGAACCTTGAGTATCTCCACCAAAAGCACCCTGAGCCCGGGAATTTATTTCAGCTATCCTTTGTTGTTCTTCTTCACGTTTTTTACGTTCAGCTTCTTCCTGCCGTTGTTTTTCAAGCTGTGCCTGTCGCTGCTTTTCTATTTCGGCCTGGCGTTGCCTTTCAATCTCAGCCAGACGCTGCTTTTCTGCTTCGGCTTGCTTTTGTTTCTCCAACTGCTCCTGCCGGCGCTGCTGTTCTTCCTGCTGACGTTTACGTTCAGCTTCTTCCTGCCTTTTCTTCTCAGCTGCATCAATGGCAGCAGTTTCTTCGAAATCCTGTGTCATAAGCTCTTCTTCTGCCGGTTCAGGCTCACTTACAGGAGGAGGTACATTAGTAGTTTGTGGAGGTGGGGTAGAAGGTTCCTCGGTTTGCCTGGTTGGTGGAGGCGGCTCAGGCTGCCGCTGTTGTGGTCTGGGTTCGGTTATGCCAAGCCCTTGATTGCTGGTGCCGAAATTCACGAGTATTCCTTCTTCTTCCGGCAATGGAAGCGGTGTGAAAAAACCCATAAAAATAAGCATGATTAATATAACTACATGAAATATCAATGTACCAATAATGCCTTTCTTATGTTTTTTAAAAAACTCCATTATCTTTCCGGCGCTGTAGCTGCAATCAGTTTATATTTGTTTTTCCGGGCTATATTCATAATTTTAACAACTTCATCCCACGGAACCGATTTTTCGGCATGCAGTGAAATATAAATATCATCGTTACCAATACCGTACCGGTTTTGTAAAAAAGGTTCAATTTCTCTGAATTCAACACTTTTCAAATCTCCTTCATCATTGATGTAATATTTCAAATCTTTTGTAACTGATATGGTGGTAATGGGTTTGGCTGCAGTTTGATTATTACTTTGCGGAAGCAGTAATTTCAATGCATTGGGCGCAACCAATGTTGATGTTACCATGAAAAATATCAGCAACAAAAAAACAATATCTGTCATTGATGACATACTGAAAGCCGCATTTATTTTATTTCTTCTTTTTAGCGCCATATATGTGTTTCTTAAACCGGTTCATTTAATAAATCCATGAATTCCGAAGTAGTAGCTTCCATTTTAAAAACCACTTTTTCTACATTTGCTACAAGGATATTATATGCAAAATAAGCGATAATCCCTACAATCAAACCAGCTACAGTAGTTACCATAGCTTGATATATTCCTGTAGATAAAAGAGTTACGTCAATATTATTTCCTGCATTTGCCATATCATAAAACGCTTGAATCATTCCCATAACAGTACCTAAAAATCCAAGCATCGGGGCTCCGCCAGCTACAGAAGCTAATACAGGAAGACCTTTTTCAAGCTTTGAAATTTCTAAATTACCAACATTCTCAATAGCAACGTTTACATCATTTAGAGGTCTTCCAATACGACTGATACCTTTTTCAATCATTCTGGAGGCAGGATGAGAATTGTTCCGGCACAGCATAATGGCTTCATCAATTTTGCCACTTGTAATATAAATTCTGATTTTTTCCAAAAAGCCAGTATCAAATCTACCTGCTTTTTTAATTGCGAAATAACGATCAAAAAAGATGTAAACACCAATTATAGATAAAAGAATTATAGGAATCATTATCCAGCCACCTTTAATGGCCAAATCGATAAATTTTGTTGAGATTCCTTCAGGTTGAACGGCCAATGTATCCAATTCGCTGGTTATATCAGCCTGAAGCATTAAAAGTTTAAACATGGATTTTTAATTACTTTAAATTTAAAACAAAACGCAGCTTAAGCATTATTTATTATAAGGGCAAAAATAAGTATTATTTTCATCATCTGGTTGATGACATGGCACTGTATATATCAAGTTATGAACAGGCATCTATTTATAATTGAAACTATTGTACTTGAAGGATAATATAATTCTATTTATTAGTCCTATAATTGATATTATGATAAATAAAATTAATATTTAAAAAGGAGTGAATCTCACTCCTTTTTAAATATTATATGCTATTGTCCTAATTCTTCCAACATTTTATTGTAGTTCTCCATATCCTTCAACCTATAGTATAGGTTTTTTAATGATTCTTTGGTCATTGCGTCATCAGGCCTTAGTTGGTAACATCTCTCCATATAAGGCAATGCTTTTTTAAACCATTCATCAGCTTTTGCTAATTCAGCTTCATATTCTTCATTTTTATTTGTAGGAACCGCGTTGGCAACTTCAATTTGTTTTACACCTTGATTATAATAAAGTGCACCTAAATTATAAAATGCATTGAAGAAATTATTATCAGCTTCAATAGCCTTTTCGTATGACTCTATTGCTCCATCAATTTCTCCAAGTTTTTCATGCAATGTTCCTTGCGCAAAATAATAAGTAGCATTTTCCGGATCACGTTCAATCGCCATGTCAAGATATTTCATTGCATCTTCAGTTTTATCCATATCCAGATATATTTGAATCATACTGGTTAAAACAGTATTATCTTCAGGATATTTTTCAAATCCTTCTTGTAAGGCATTCAGTGCTCCTAAAGTGTCTTTTTTCAGCTGATATGAATTAGCTATCAGGCTGTAAGTTCTTGCCTCGTTATAACCTGTTTCTGCTGCCTGTTCATAATATTTTATTGCTTTATCATAATCTTCTGCATTATATGCAGCTAAACCTGCATTAAATATAATCACTGTATCAATTACACCCGGATTATCCTGTTCAATAATTGGCAAATCCTGTACTGCAAGTATTTGCTCAAAGGAACGGAGGGCTTTTTCATAGTTTTCATCGTTGAAGGCTTCAACTGCCTGATTGGTTAAATCATTCGTTAAAAGTGTAAGTTTAACTTTGACACTATTTTCAAATTTTCCTTCTTCATCAAGTTCCAATGCTTTTTTATACGATTCAAAAGCTTCAGTAAGCGGATCTTCAGCCAATTTTTTTACTTCTGCATCTTTCGACTGAAAAATTGCCTGATAAATTTCTCCCCTTACTTCCCAGGTGCGAGGCCAGTCTATGGTTTTTTCAGCATTTTCGGCAGTGGGATCAACAGCTTCATTAATAGTTTGAAGAGCTTCATTCAACTCTCCAGTATCTTTCAAACTTTGTGAACTGGAAACTTTTGTTCTGGGGGAACAAGCCACCAGCAGAGCTAAAAGTGCCACGTTCAGAAAAATAATTATTTTCTTCATCTTCATTAATTTTATTTTTTAATTTTTCAACAAAAATATTACAATAATAGTTTAATCAAATAATTTAATAATAATTATTCTTGTTCTTGATTATAATCTTCATTTTCATCATTGTACCCTTCATTTTCATCTTCACCTGAGGGTGTGCCATTATCATCATCTATGCTTTCAATGATTTCTTCTTCAATAGTTTCATTGACTACACGTGCAACAGATGCAATAC
>JBEPWX010000392.1:0-4012 GCA_041642235.1 Mariniphaga sp. | reverse complement strand
CTAACTTCTTTTATGACATTAAAATACAGCGATTTAGGTGAGCTACAAAAATTCTAATGCAGTTTCATGCGCCGACTTAAAATCACAGTGATTTTTTATAGGAAAATTTAACACGTAAAAAAAAAAAACAGTGGCAAGCATTCCCCGATATGAGACATTTTTCCACAATACACAATTTCAACTAATTACCTATAAATAAACCAATAATTATCAATATCAATAAGAATATCATAAGAAACCAAAAAAAAGTACCAAGTGCAACTGCTGCAGCTTCTTCTTTTGTTGCCTTCTGTTCTGCTTTCATTTCACTGCGCGCTTTGGGACTTGGAGTTGTTGCCGCTAATAACAATGCAATTAAAAGTCCTGCCGCTATGGGAGGAACCCAATACATATCAGCAAAATAGGGTCCTACTGGGGATATCCAGATATCGGCTGCAAAAACACCCAGGAGAACTATAATAAAAAATGCCCAGAAACTACCCCATGGGCCACTCACACGCAACAGAAACCTAAAAAATAATGTAATCAAAAAAGAAATGATTATTAAATAGAGTATGCCCCAAATTATTCCATTCATAATATTATATTTAAGTTTATTTTTATAAGTGTAAAATCCGTGCCATCATAGTAGCAATCGGTTATTAATCCTGCGGTGTTCGAAATTTGTGGAACAATATTTTCTTCTGTCGGTTTTAAATAGAACTGAAATATAAAACAGGAAAAATGAATGTATTAATTACGGGAACCAATTCAGGGTTAGGCTATGGACTCTCAAAATATTATTTAAACAAAGGGCACACAGTGTATGGGATCAGCAGAAAGCTTAATCCGGAACTAAAAGTCAATCAAAATTTCAAATTCCTTTTTCAGGACATTTCAAATTACAAAGAAGTGGAAACCAATCTGGTTTCATTTTTAAATAATATTGAAACACTTGATTTGGTTATATTAAATGCCGGAATTATGAATGAAATAAAAGATTTAAAAGATACAACACTGGATGAAATATTCGAAGTAATGGATGTTAATGTATGGTCAAATAAAGTTTTAATTGATAATCTTTTTAGTTCAGTAAAGACAATTCATCAGGTGGTAGCCATATCTTCAGGTGCTGCAGTTTCCGGTTCCCGGGGCTGGAATGCCTATTCACTTTCTAAGGCCACTTTAAACATGCTTATCAGCCTTTATGCAGAAGAACATACCAATACTCATTTTTCTGCACTGGCGCCAGGCCTTATAAAAAGCAAAATGCAGGACTATATATATAATTTCCCTGAAAACGAAATTTATCCCGTGGTGGAACGATTGAAGAAATCAAGGCAGGCCGGTGAAATGCCTGAACCAGAAGAAGCAGCCAGAATAAATGCACTTGCTATTGAAAAGGCAAAAGAATATAAAAGCGGTTCATTTTTAGACTCAAGAACCATGTGAAATTTATTCTGCTACTCCAATTACACCGCAAGCTAATCTACCTCCTGCATCACCTGTAGGTTGTGAAGTTAAATCATCTTCACCGGCATGAACAACTACTGCTCTGCCGATAATTGAATTTTCACCGGAGAAAGAAATTACACTATCCTCGAGTTCCAGCCTTGCACTTCCGTCTTCTCCCGCTTCAATGTTGCCCAAATCGCCAACATGCCTTTCCTCATCATCGGGTCCCCCATGCTGGCTGTCATCAGGATTAAAATGTCCTCCTGCTGAGGTAGCATCGGAAGCTGAACAATCGCCTTTTTCATGAATATGAAAACCATGCATTCCGGGTGTCAACCCTTCAAGTTCAGCTACTACATTAATGGTCGAACCATTTCGGGTAAATGTTACTGTTCCCCTTACCTCATTCCCTTCAGTAGGATGTAACACACATATCGCTTTTTCAATTTCCTGTTCGGGAACAGCTGATTCATTCATTTCCGGCTCATCAACAGTTTCCTGATTTTGCCTCGGAGTGGTATTGCATGCCTGAATTGAAAAAATCAGCATTGCAAATAAAATTACATTAAACATCTTACTTGTACTGTTCATAACATTATTGTTTTGTTTATTCATCACTGGAAAAAAATTCAGTTATCTTGTTATATTCAGATCCTTTTACTGAACCTGGGAAAACAGTATACCAGTAAAATATTGGCACAAAAGAGTCTAACTTTTTGACAGACTTTAAAATTGCACCTGAATCAAAATATACTTTTCCCTTGTCAACTAATATCAAAAGCTTTTTATCATTCGAAGACAAGCTATACCTCGAAAGCAACTCTTTACTTTCGTCGGAATGAATCGATACAAAATTGAATTTTTTGTATCCTCCATTTTTAAAAATAAAATGCATGATTCTACAGCAAAATGGACTTCTGTTATCTAATAGGATCATCGGTTTATCTTCCATAATTTCCTAATTATCCTATGGTAATTTCATCTATTACATTGACTACACCACGAGTGTAATTAGCCAAATCCATAACATCTCTTTTAATGGCATAATTTGCAACACTTCCCGATAAACGGACAACTCCTCTGCTTGAAGTGATTTCAATTTTATCCTCATCAATTAAAATGCTTCGTTCAAATGCATTTCTAAGGTCATTTTCTATTTCCTTGTCTTCTACAGTTTTCTCAAGTTCAACTTCAAGCTGGTTTACTACACCTGTTACACCATGGGTATTATTAGCCAAATCTTCTGCCTCAAATTTTTCCCAGAATGAGGAAACCCTTCCTTTAAGGGTAACAACCCGTTCGTGTGTTTCAACTTCAATTCCTGAAGAATCAATGCGACTGTTCCAATGGAGTGAATCGACAATATTTTGGGAAATTTGTTCATCACCGGGGAGCGAAGATTCTTCGGCAAATCGAACTTCAAGGTTATTTTCCACATGCTTAACTCCCGGCACCTGGTATGCATCCCTGCTCGCGGCTATTTTAGCTGCATAACTGTTTACAAAACCTTCCATAAAAACATGGTTCTCGGACACTTTAACAGAAATATGTGAATCATCTACGCTATCGTCCCATTTTAAGTGATCTACAACATCTTTTGTTATAATATCTGCAAGTACTGGATCCATATCTACTATATTTTTAGATTCATTTATATTTTTTCTAAAATTATGCCATTGTTCTCAAGTCAATTGAAAAGTAGAGTATCAGGTAATTTCAGGAGGTTCATTGTTTTATTATGAAGTTAATTAGGTTTGAACAGTGTAAAAACACCCCACATTTGTAGAAAAACAAACACAAAAAAACCCCGGGCAAAATAAATTTTTGCTCCGGAGCTAATTATGTGCAGGGGAATTTATTTTTCTAAAATATCATCTTCTTATCCTCTTACTATAGAATGAGTATACTTCTTTTTCATGTTCAGGCACCCAATCTTTAGAAGAATCGTATTCAGGAGCATTCTTAATCTCCTCTTTGGGCAAATTAATCCTTACCTCCTTGTCGATGAAACTAATTTCCTCCAGTAGTTCTACAGGCAGAACAACCTCCTTACTCCAAGGAGTAAGATTTTTGGTATCAATAACAGCAAAAACAATTTGCCAGGTAGTGTCATCAATAATAAGATCATCAATATGCCCAAATTGGTCATCGGTAGCCTTAATGTAATAACCTTTTACTTCGCTGAAACTTCTTAAATTTGTTTCTTCATTTTCATCCCCGGTTCTTCTTGGAGTTCTGAAAGGATAATCAGGACCTAACAATGATTCTCTTCCGGCATATCCTGCAACAGCTTCAGGCCAATAAGGTTGTACCTGGTAATGTGCTAGCAACTGTGTTTCATATTGTCTTGACACTGGCATATCATGTTCCAGTCCGGGAGAATTTTCAATTTCTTTTACAGTTAAACGAACTGGAAAATGTTTTTCATCCCATAATGGGGTACCAAGTTGAGCCCGGGGAATGAGCACACGTTTTTCAGAAAAAAAATTTCCCAGATCAGCTTCCAGATATCTGATAACCCAGGTTTCATCATCAAATAAAAAATTCTTTACTTTTCCCTTTTCTCCGTCTGTTGCCT
>JBEPWX010000391.1:0-4037 GCA_041642235.1 Mariniphaga sp. | reverse complement strand
ATGTAGTCAAATTTTTTCATTCGTTTGCGTGTAAATTGGCTGAAAAAATTTTCATGTATATTTGATCCTTAATTCACGGGACCAGTATTTGCAAAATTATTAATTCAGATAACAATACCATAGATTTCCCCGAAGCATAACCTAAACAGCCTCAAAGGCAATAAGGAAAGATAAGTAATGAAAATATTACTGGTAATCGGGACAGGCAGTTTTATCGGGGGCATTCTTCGTTATCTCCTTTCTGTTCTCGTACAAACAAAGTTCCTGTCTTCATTTCCTTTTGGCACACTTACGGTCAATATCACGGGCTGCTTTCTTATCGGACTGGTTTTCGGCTTAACGGAAAGGGGCAATATTGCACCTGAATGGCGGCTTTTTCTTGTAACCGGACTGCTTGGCGGGTTTACCACCTTTTCTGCTTTCTCCCTGGAATCTGTGAGTCTGTTTCGTGACGGGCAATTTTTTTATGCCGCAGCATATATCTTTTCAAGTATTATTGCCGGTATAATTGCGACGTTCACTGGTTTTGCAATTATTAACTTTTTTAGATAATGGAAAATAAACCTGATGCAAAACTTCTTCGCATCTTTATCGGCGAATCTGACAAATACGGAAAACAACCCCTGTATGAAAAAATTGTTTTTGAAGCGAAAAAGCTGGGACTGTCCGGTGCTACAGTGACGCGCGGTATAATGGGCTTCGGGGCAAACTCAAAGATTCATACCACTAAATTATTAGAGATCTCCTCTGATCTTCCATTAATAATTGAAATTGTGGATTCAGAAGAAAAAATTAGGAAGTTTATCAAATCAATAGATCATTTATTTGAAGAATCAAACTCCGGCGGACTGATGACGATCGAGAAAGCAGAAGTAGTAAGATATAAAGCAGAAAAATAAATTATTCTACGATCTTAATATCCATATAAACAGTATAACGTTAATCGATGGTTTGATACTGGAGCTTTTCTAATGGAGATTCAAATTTCCTTATATACAAATCCTTCCTTATGTTAATTTAAGCTACCAGCCCTCCGGATAAAAAGATTCCGGGAAGCTCGTCATAAAAAATTTCCAATACCATATTTTTTTAAAAAAGAATTAACCAAAAAATTCGCTTCTAAAAAGTTGCAAATATTAAAAAGATGTTCTATTTTTGTAGAATACAATAACCATATGTAGAATATGAAGCTTTCAAAGACGGAAGAAAAATTGATGGAACTGCTCTGGAGAAAAGAAAATGCCTTCCTTAAGGAACTTATCGACAGCTATCCTGATCCGAAACCGGCAGCCACCACGGTTGCAACCCTGTTGAAAAGGATGCAGGATAAAGGATTTGTAGGATATAAACTCTTTGGCAACTCAAGGCAGTACTTTCCACTTATCCCGAAAGCCGACTATTTTTCAATGCATGTCAGGGGAATGATCAAAAACTTCTTCAGTAACTCAGCGCTGCAGTTTGCAACTTTTTTTACCGAAACAACTAACCTGAGCGAGGAGGAGCTCGAAGAACTTAAAAAGATAATTGACGAGGAAATCAAAAAGAAAAAAAATCAATAAAACAAGCCATAATACTAAGCTCTGTAACCACGGAAATTTATTTCACGGCCTTTTCACAGAGGTTTATAGTAACACAGACAGCAAAATACGAACAAAATCCTTTACCATGTTAACCTACATCATTAAAGCAATCTTGTTTTCTGCGATGCTGATGGCCATCTACCATCTTTTCCTCGAAAGAGAAAAGATGCACCGGTTCAAAAGGTTCTACCTGCTGATAAGCATCATACTACCCTTTGCCGTTCCCCTGGTACCCCTTCCCACCATATCATTAATGCCACAAATACCCGGATTAATCAATATTACAGATACCGGTCCGGTAACTAACATGATCAGCGAAAACTTCACCCCTGCCAACAACATATCGAAAAACAACCCTGCGGTCAGTGAGCTTCAGACCACACTTAAAAAACCTGCTTCCACTCCAACAAATCAATATAATTCCGGATTAATGTTGCTATTAATTGGTTACATTACTGTTACTCTGGCTCTGTTATACAGGTTTATCAGAAACGTTCTGTCCATACATCTTACGATAAAAAATAACAAATCTATCCCTTATCTTGATGGCACCATTGTTTTGACAAAAAATAACGGGATCCCCCACAGTTTTCTGAGTTATATTTTCGTTAACCAGGATGATTTTGAAAGGGGAAAAATCGAAAAGGAAATTTTGGCTCATGAATTAACTCATGTAAAACAGTATCATTCACTGGATATTTTGTTTGCTGAACTTATAACGGTGTTTGCATGGATAAATCCCATTCTTTTTTTCTGCAGGAAGGCGATTAGACTCAATCATGAATTTCTGGCAGACCAGTCGGTCATAGAATCAGTTTCAGATACTAAGGCATATCAGCTTTTGTTATTCGAAAAAATCAGGCAGACAAACAGTCTGTCACTATCAAGCCCATTCAATTACCTACTGACAAAAAAACGGCTAAAAATGATGAGCAAAAAAGCTTCGCCCGGAATTGCATTTTTTAAGCAAATTGCAATAATTCCTTTGATTGCAGTTGCAGGTTTATTATTCACTGCAAAAGGATGCAACGATGACCTGACCGGACCCTTAGATAAGCAACAGGCTAATAATGTGCTATCTGATGAGTCTTACTGGAAACTGGTTAGCAGAACTAACGGATCGGGTAGTGTAATAAAAGAAATAATTGGAGAATTTGACGGGACAATGGCCGATAATGATGTTTTAGATGCGCCAATAAAAGTTAAAATTTTTGTAACAAAACGTAAAGATGGAGAAATGTTTACCGAGTTCTATGAATCAGGAAGTGAAACACCGGTAAATATGCATAAATCGGGAAATAAGGCTTTTAGCTATACCACTCAATCTTTTTTACCTGTTAAGGTAAGTCTTAACTCAGGTGAGACAATAGAAATGGGGCAAACTGCGGGTGGTTCGCATATGTGGGATCACTATACTAAAACTGTTCCTCCTCCCCCTGATGCACCTGAAGGTTTGAAGTTTGGTGAACCAAGAATGGGAGATTTTTTAAAGCTTATTCTGGAGCAGAATAGCAGAATGAGTATCATGGTTGATTTCCGCTCAGTAGAGGAATTTAACAACAAAATATATCGTTTTGATATTGACCCTGCCGGGTTAAAGGAGTTGTTCGCTAAGTTGTAACCGGGAAACACAAACCCGGTCAAAAGCCTCTATAGAAGAGGATTTACCTGATTTAAAATCATTTTTACTTTTTCGGGGACTGCTATCAGTGGGAATGTAGCTAATAATAGTTATTGGTAGTTTTATGAGTTATAAGACTTAAAAAAATTTCTTGCTATTTAATTTTCATATCCGAATAGTATAATACTTCGGAACAGAATATTGTTTCTTTTTTAATGGTTTGATTCCTGAAGGATGATTATTGGAAATTGAATACCTGCAACCGGACATTTCAGGTGCACCGATATTGGCAATGCATATAGCCAGTGGCGGAATTTGGAGCATGTCTGTATTAACTGATACAAACTATGCTGCGAAACAGGAAGTTTCAGGTTCAAACTTCCCCCACCACTGGCTATATGTGATAACAGCTTTGTTGATCTATTTTTTCAAATCAAAACGATCTGCATCCATTACTTTCACCCATGCATTCACAAAATCTTTTACAAATTTTTCATTGTTGTCATCCTGTGCATATAATTCAGCATAAGAACGCAATATAGAATTGGAACCAATTACTAAGTCCACGCTGGTAGCTGTCCATTTCGTCTGATTGGTCTTTCTGTCAACAATATGGAACAATTTTTCTGAAACAGGCACCCATTTGTAATCCATGTTGGTCAGATTTATAAAGAAATCATTGGTAAGGGCACCCTCCCTGTCGGTAAATACTCCATGTTTTGTTCCTCCATGATTTGTACCTAATACACGCATGCCGCCAATTAAAACAGTCATTTCAGGAGCTGTCAATCCCATAAGCTGAGTTCTGTCGAGCAGCATTTCTTCGGGTTTCACAA
>JBEPWX010000390.1:0-4048 GCA_041642235.1 Mariniphaga sp. | reverse complement strand
AGCCTCACAGAGGCAGGATACCGGGATACGGAAGAGGTAAAAAAAGGAATTTATTTTTTAACTGCTACACAACGGACAGATGGCAGCTGGCCAATCGATGTTGATTTATCTACCTGGGTAACTTCACTTGCAGTGAAAGCTTTTCGCAATAATTTAAACAGGTTTGTAAACTCCGGCTGGAATAAAAAGATTTCAAAACATTTTAAGCAGATTCAAAACAAAGCAATCCATCCATTTAATGGAACAGGCCCCGGTGGCTGGGGATGGACCAACTATTCGGGTTCAGTACCAGATGGTGATGATACACCGGGCGTTATTTTGGCTTTGTTGAGTTTGCAGCCAAAAGAAAACATTAAGGGAGAAGTGCTGGATGCCTGTAACTGGTTATTTACCCTTCAGAATAATGATGGTGGATTTCCAACTTTCTCCAGGGGTTGGGGTAAATTACCTTTTGATCAGAGTTGTTCTGATTTGACAGGGCATAATTTATTTGCTCTTTCATCTGTGATGGAAACTTATCGAAATGAACTGTCAATAAAAAAAAAGAAGGCGTTAATCAGTTCAATTAATAAGGCATTGCATTATTTAATTAAACATCAACAGGCTGATGGAAGCTGGCTGCCTCTGTGGTTTGGAAATCAATTTACCCAAAACCATGCCAATCCGGTTTATGGTACTGCCAGAGTAATTTCCTATATAAGAGATGCTGCAATTCATGAGTGGTTGCCGGCAAAAGTGAAACAACAAATGCACCACCTTATAATTAAGGGAAGCAGTTACCTGGTGTCTGTACAGAATAAAGATGGAAGTTGGGGTGGGAGCATAAACATTCGGGGAACAATTGAAGAAACTGCTTTGGCAGTTTCAGCACTGGCATCTGCTGAAAATTTGAGGATATGTAATGCCGGTCTTGAATGGCTTGATAACTTTTACAGGCAAAACGGACTTCAGGCTTCACCCATCGGACTTTATTTTGCGTCGTTGTGGTACGATGAAAAATTATATCCTGTAACTGCATACCTGGAAGCCATTTCAAGAGTATTGGAAGTATCCGATTCGTAACTTCATGAATTTATTGTTTTAATTTCTTCCCCTTCAGTAGTCTGGTATTTCCGGGCAAGATTGGCTGTAAGACAGGAATGGATAGGAATTATTTCAACCAAATCTCCGACATTAAAAAAATCAAAATTTTTCTGCGAAACTTTAAGTATACCATGTTCCTGCGAAAGCCGGGCAACATAATTTCGTTCACTCAGCAATTTTTTTTCACCTTTATAGGTGATAACAATGCGGCCATAAAACCATTTCCCATCTACATTAAGCATCGATTCTTTTGAAAGGTGAATGGCACCACCGTATATAACAACTTCATTACGGGAAGGATGCCTGGCTACAACCGGACAAACCAACCGTACAGCTATGTCACTGAATTTGCAAACTCCCAGATTTTGTTGCATTAAATCATAGAAAACAAAATTTCCCGGCCTTATTTCATCTACTCCATTGAAATTTGTGCATATAGAGCAGGAAGGAGTATCTCCTATGCTTATTTCCAAATTTGGAAATTCTGATTTATATTTTTGTTTAAGCGTTCCTAGTTTAAGCAGTGCATCAAAATGACGGCTGAATATCTCATTGACGGAAAGGGCAGAATAAGTTAAGCCATTATGGGTAAGAAAACCTTTGAAGGTTATCATTTTGTTTTGTAAAAGGATTTCAAGAATGGCATCCAGTTTATTTGTTTTTGTTGTAATGATGCCGGTACGGTTATATCCGGTATCCACTTTTATATAAACCCCAACAGGAGAATTAATTTCTTTGGTCAGCCATTCTGCTGATTGCTTATTCTCTAAACAAACATTTAGTTTTATATTTGCTGCCAGCCGGTTAATGTGACTCAATTCAAGAATATTTAACGGGAATGCAATGGTTATATCTTCCCATCCATTTTTTGCAAAATATTCTGCCATCTGTACCGATGATACAGTGATAGCATCAACTTCAAACTGCTTGAACCATGTTGCAATAACTGCAGATTGATGAGTCTTGAAATGAGGCCTGAACCTTAAGTTATGTTCTTTGGCTTTCACAGCCATTTTTTCAATATTGCGGATGCATATATTCTTATCAATTACTAGCGTAGGCCGCATTATCTCTGTCATTTTCTTCAGGTTTTTATTTCAGACTTCTTGCCAGTGCATCGCGGAGTTCCATTAATTCCGGTGAAATACCTGCTTTATATATATGCGGGCTAATAAAACGCTTATGCTCATTCGGTAATTGTGTAGCTCTTTTGACCAGGTACCGATGTATTTCACCAATGCTTTTCTGTTCAATATTAACCTTTCCGTTTTCTATCACAGGATGTAACAAGGGTTCCTTTACAAGGCCTTTAATTTGTGTTATTCGTTCAGGGTAAACAGGATGATGAATTCTTTCTATCTTTTGTGAATCTTCATGTTTAAGGAGAATAGCGTCGCGGTAGAACATTCCGTCTGCATCAAAACATCTGTAAACTTGTTTACTCCCCGGAAGAGTTATCTTCTCCACGTTTTCTGAAAACTTCATTCTGGGTTTACTATTTGTTTCTGTCAACTTATAGACCCCATCAAGTGCTGCATTATCTTTTCCTGTAATAAGCTCTGTTCCAACACCAAAGAGATCAATGGGTGCCTTTTGATCTTTTAGCAAGCTTTTTATTACATGTTCATTGAGCTGATTTGATGCAATAATTTTAACATACTCCAATCCGGCATCGTCTAGCATCCGGCGGGCTTTTTTGCTCAGAAATGCCAGGTCGCCACTATCAAGACGAATCGCTTTTAACCGATTACCTTCACTTTCCATCTCCTTTGCGACAGTTATAGCATTTGGAATTCCTGAACTTAAGGTACCATAAGTATCGACAAGAAGAATTGAATTATCAGGATTTGTTTTAACAAAAGCGCGAAAAGCATCAAGTTCATTATCGAAACTTTGAACCCAGGAATGGGCCTGAGTTCCGGAAAGAGGGATATCAAAAATTTTCCCTGCCATTACATTGGATGTGGATGATGCACCACCAATTGCTGCCGCCCGGCTACCATGAATGGCACCCAGACCCTGCCCGCGGCGTAATCCGAAATCAGAATAATTCCTGTCACCGGCTACTTGCTTAATGCGAAACGATTTTGTGGCTATCAGTGATTCGAAATTCAAAATATTAAGCAGCATACTTTCGATGAGCTGGCATTCTATTATATTGCCCTCTACCTGTACTACCGGTTCATTGGGAAATACAATTTCTCCTTCCTGAACGCTACTTATTGTTCCGTTAAATCTGAAAGTCTTCAAGTATGCCAAAAATTCTTTATGCAAGCCCTGTTTTGCCAGGTAATCGATATCCGATTCGCTGAATGAGAATTTTAATAGAAGATCCAAAAAATCAGCGAGTCCTGCGAATATCGTAAAACCTCCATCAAAAGGATTTGTCCTGAAAAAGTAGTTAAATACTCCAGAATCATTTTTCTTCCCGCAAAAATAATATCCCTGAGCCATTGTCAGTTCATAAAAGTCGGTATAGAGACCCCAGGTATTTATTGATAGTGACATATAATTGGTACTAAAAATAGCTTCAAAAAATCTTACCAGGTTATTCAGTTTATAAAGCTGAAGGTTTTATCTTGTTTCTTACTGGTATTTATGCAAGGTGAATGGTTTGTTCCCGATTAGGGCCAACCGATGCTATGGTTACCGGAATTCCCATTTCATCCTCTATAAAACTGATGTAGTTATTCAGTTGCTCAGGAAAATCGTTTTGGTTTTTTATCTTCGATAGATTTATTTTCCACCCGGGTAACTCTACATAAACTGGTTTTACATCTTCTGAGAGTTCAAATGGAAAATGTTCTACTACCTCGCCATCAATTTCATAACCCACACAAATTTTAATTGTATCGAAACTGTCGAGAACATCGGCTTTCATCATAATCAATTCGGTAACACCGTTCAGCATAACAGAGTATTTCAAGGCAACCAGGTCAAGCCATCCACAACGGCTGGGTCTTCC
>JBEPWX010000389.1:0-4048 GCA_041642235.1 Mariniphaga sp. | reverse complement strand
CGGAAAAGATGTCAGTAAGGCTGGGCATTCCGGCAAGTTTATACTGATCGCCAAACAGCAGTAATAGAAGCCAGAAATGAGGAATCTGACCAATAAAAAAAAAGGTTGCCACAATTAAAATTACCTCCGAACCAGGATGGCCACCTGCGGCAGTCCAACCAATAACAGGGGGCAGAGCTCCTACCATTGATCCGGGAATAACTGCAAATGCTGTGATTTTTTTCAGCGGAGTATAAACAAGATTATAAAAAAACAGCGTTACCCAGCTAAGTATAAGAGCAATAATTGGACTTGTAATCAACAGGACAGCTGAGCCTGCAGTAAGGTATCCTGCTGTTATAAGTAAGCCCTGTAGTGATGTAATTCTTCCCGACGGAATAGTACGATTTCGGGTACGGGGCATTTCAGCATCAGTTTTCTGTTCCTGCCAATGGTTGAGCGCACCCGATCCGCACGACATTAAAAATACACCAAGCGCCAAAAATACACCCTGCATATCGATTGTAGCTGAATGCAGGGCATAACCTGCCAGGGCCGATAAAGCCACAGGAAGTGAAATACGTACCTTGCCCAGTTCGGCAAGTGTCTTGAAATAACCTTTCAAATTGTATTAATTCAGGGTTTTCAGGTACTCAATAATGTATTCGACATCCTCTTCCGAAAGCATACCTTCATAGGAGAGCATCAGACCCCTGCCAAATCCCTCAACAACATCGGCATTCGGATCGAATATGGAAGTATGTATATATTCTTCGTCAGCAACCACCTGACGCGTAGCTCCCCCTGTAACAACCGTACGCTCCGATTCCCATAACCCCTGGAAAGTAGGCCCGACCAGTTTTGTGCCATCCAGTGAATGGCAGGCAAAGCACCCGATGTTTTGCATAATCCTTCTGCCGGTTGCTGTAGGCGATTCCACATCTTGGGTCACAAGCGTGGTATCGGCAACCCATGCCTGGAAAGCACTGTCTTCAATAACCTTTACATAGGAATACATATAAGAATGCTCAAGACCACAGTATTCTGCGCAATACAATTCATAAGTACCCTCCTTTTGAGGTTCAAACCACATCCAATTATCCTTCTTACCCGGCACCATATCCTGTTTTACCCTGAATGCCGGAATGTATAAACTGTGCAATACATCCATGGCAACCAGATTAAGTTTAACTGGCTGGTTTATTGGAAGATATAGTGTATCTACCATTTTCCCGTTTTCGTATTCAAACATAAAATTCCACATCCGCCCATATACAGTAATTTCCATAGCATCATCCGGAACTTGTGTCATCGGTTTCCAGCCTGCCCAACCGTAATAAAACATCAGCATAGTAATTAATAACGGGATAACAACCCATACTACTTCCAATTTTGTGTTTCCTTCAATCTGTGTTGCTTTAGGATTTTTTTTACGGTTGTATTTGTAAATAAAAATCAACATCACAATGGTGATTGAAATAAGGAAGAAAAAGGATATACCAAGTATAACCAGGAAAGCGGTATCCACTCCTTTTACAAAATTCGAGGCTTGCGTAATTTCTGAACTGTACATGGTTTTTTATCTGTATAAATAATCGAGAAAGGTTACGACAACAGTAACAAGTAAAACTGCAAAAACAAAAAGTACCCAAACAATAATGTAGAGTTTATCGTATTTCAGGTGCATAAACCAGGTTAACACCAAAAATGATTTAACTATTGCAAAAACAAGTGCTGCAGCATATGCCAGCCCCCCCAGCTCAATTGTTGTAATGGCAATTGATAAAAGGGTTAATGTAATAAGCCCAAGTAAAACAAATACATAAGTTTTGTAGGGTACGATATGGTTTCTTTCAGTTGACATAAAAAACAAATTTAGATGATGAGGTAAAACAGCGGAAATAGAAATATCCAGATTAAATCGACAAGATGCCAGTAAAGGCCGGTATTTTCAAGCAGTACCGGACGGTCGGCATGAACCTTTCCTGCATATATTCTCCACATTACCACAGTTATAAGTATTAATCCTATTATAATATGCAAAGCATGCAAACCGGTCATAATAAAATAAAGGCCAAAAAAGAGGATTTCTCCCTGGCTGAAATTTTCAATCAGGTATTCCGACCCTGGAAAAATACCGTGATCAAATTTTCCACCCCATTCAAAAAACTTGTTAATAAGAAAAACAATTCCCAGTACTAATGTTATTCCGGTAAGCAGCAAGGTAAATTTTGTATTCTTTTTTTGCAGGGCAGTTGTCGACATGGCAATGGTCATACTGCTAATCAGCAGGATGATCGTATTGACAGCGCCAACAAAAACATCCAATTCTTCGGCAGCCATTTCAAAGGCACTGTGGTTCATGTAACGGTAAACGGCATAAATAACGAATAGAATTCCGAACAATAACAATTCAGTAAAAATGAAAAGCCACATACCAATTTTCGAGGCTTCAGGATCGTAATGTTCGTGAACGATTTGTTTTACCTGTTCCATCGGTTTAACTATTATTTATAATTATAAGGTCCATCAGTTTCTTCAAGCACAGGAATCTCGTCAAAATTTTCCAGCGGAGGTGGTGAAGGCACGGCCCATTCCAATGTTTTGCTGTTCCAAGGGTTCTTAACTGCTTTTTCTCCCCGGCTGGCCGAACGAATTAAGTTGGCAAATATAATTATAATACCTGTAGCCAAAATCCATGAGCCAAGTGTTGCCAATATATTCCCTCCATGAAACTCATCAAGGTAATCATAATACCGGCGTGGTTGCCCCATCAGCCCCAGGTAAAACATGGGTGTATAAAGTGTAAGGAATCCAATAAAGAACACCGCCCAGCCAATGTTAGCCCAGGATTTATCGTACATCCGGCCGTATATTTTGGGAAACCAGTAATGTATTGCACCCAGAAATGCAAACCCAGTACCCCCAAACACAATATAATGAAAGTGGGCTACAACAAATGCCGTATCGTGCACATGTATATTAGCGGCAAGAGCTCCTAAAACCAGTCCGCTCAGACCGCCAATCATAAACACAAAAATAAATGACACTGCCCAGAGAAAAGGATTCTGGAGATTTATTGAGCCTTTATACATGGTCGACAACCAGTTAAACACCTTAATGGCACTGGGAACAGCAACTAGAAATGTAAGCAGTGAAAAATAATATTGTGCCGTACCACTCATACCGGCAGTAAACATATGATGCCCCCAAACCAGGTATCCCACAAAAGCAATGGCCATTGTGGAAGCAATGATTGCTTTATATCCGAATATATGTTTCTGTGAAAAAGTAGGAATAATTTCAGAAATCACTCCCAGGGCAGGTAATATCATTACATATACTGCCGGGTGTGAATAGATCCAGAATAAATGCTGATACAAAATAGGGTCGCCTCCCAGGGCCGGATCAAAGATACCAACAGCAAACAACCGTTCCAATGCCACTAATACCAAGGTTATGCCTACCACAGGAGTAGCTAAGAGCTGAATCCAGGCAGTGCCGTATAGCGTCCAGACAAATAACGGCATTTTGGTCCATTTCATGCCGGGACATCTCATCCGGTGAATAGTAACAAGAAAATTAAGGCCTGTAAGAATGGAGGAAAACCCCAGCACAAAAGCTCCGAAGATGGCGGGTAACATATTTGTACCCGTCCGGAAACTGTATGGGGCATAGAACGTCCAGCCGGTATCGGGTGTTCCGGGGCCAAACAGCAAAGCCGACAGCACCATAAATATCCCGATAATGAAAAACCACCACGACAACAGGTTCAGACGGGGAAAAGCTACATCCTTCGCGCCAATCATCAGGGGTAAAAAGAAATTACCAAATACAGCCGGTAATCCAGGTATTACTACCATAAAAATCATTATAACCCCGTGCACTGTGAAGGTAGCATTATAGGCTTGCGCATCCATTACCGTTTTGCCAGGTGCAAGCAATTCAAACCGCATGGCAAGACCTAAACCTGCGCCAATAAGAAACATGACGGCCATGGAATACAGATACAACAGACCTATACGTTTGTGATCGGTGGATAGTATCCATCCCAGCAAACCTCTGTACC
>JBEPWX010000388.1:0-4049 GCA_041642235.1 Mariniphaga sp. | reverse complement strand
TTTTAACGAATGAACAATAAATGAATCAGCAACCGATAAAGCAAACTTAGTAAAGAGGCGATCGGTTTTACTGTTTTCTTTTTGAATTACAAAATGAAGGTCAAAAATAATCTCAATACCAGCATGCTTTTTTAACCGCCGTACGATACTTCCAAGGGGGAGACCCTGTATGGCGATACTCCATTGAAACACTACTTTTGAAGGATTTAGTTTCCGGATCAGATCAGCTGTTTTAAGCCAGCTGATTGGATTGTTGTAGTTGGTAATGTAATGCACCTTTATATTGGTACCTTCCAACAAATCAGCCTTACTTTTCCGGTCGATGAAATCGCGGGGGATAATAGAAGGATATTGTTGTGTCCATGAAACGATATGCACATCCACATCCTTCCGTTCATCAAACGCTTTTGCAAGAGAGGTGTTGTAATTAGCCAACCCGCCTTTAAAAACAGGGCCGGCACCAAAACATACTATTGTTTCCATTTATTGCTGTTCGTTTTTGATACGTTCAATGGCTGCGTCATAAACTCTGCGCATACCTTCTTCAACAGAAATTTTGGGTTTCCATCCAAATTTTTCGGTTACTAAATCCATGTTGGCATATCTGGAGTGAACCCCAACGGGTTTATCAAGGAGTTGTTTAATTTTGGGGTTATATCCTGCAATCTTCGAAAAAACTTCAATGATTTCAATAAATGATAAGAGCCTGCCGGAACCGATATTATAAGCCGAACCATCTGAAACATTATCCATGAGAATATGAATAAAATCGAGCACATCTTCTATATGAACAAAATCACGCCCCTGTTTTCCTGTTCCCCACACTTCAAAGGGGTCTTCACGCCTTGCAGCCCGGGCAGCAATGGCGGGTACAGGATAGGAAAGATCCTGATCTTCTCCGTAACCGGAGAAAGGACGGATGCAAACAATAGAAATACCGTAATGCCGTGCAGCAATCTGAGCCAGAAATTCACCGGTTAGTTTTGACCATCCGTAAGTCATATCGGGGGTACCCAGGTTACCTTCAAAATCAATATCACTTTCCTTCAGTGAAATGGCAGCTTCATCAGTCTGAAGGCTGACAGGATACGCAGCACTGGAACTGGGATAAAGCACCCGTTCAGGTTTATGCCGTGTTACCCAATAAAAAAATTCAGCATCGATAGATAAATCAAGTGCCACCATCATGGGATCACCTTCAATTTTTGAGCGTCCGCCTACTATGGCAGCAAAATGATATACATCGGAGAATGCATCAAATTCAAGCTGATATTTTTCCTGCAGGTATCGCGGGTTTTCACGTAAATAAAAAAGAAAATCTCTGAAATCTCCTTTCCAGAATAAAAGCTTTTCTTCATCGCCAAACACTTCCAGGTCTTCTCTTTTCCTTGAGGAAAAACCTGGTAACCAATTTGAAGGATGAGTTCCGATTGACAAATCATCCACAACAAATACGCGATCGCCCGTTGTTTTTAAAAGTCGCTTTACCATATTCCTGCCAACAAAGCCACAGCCACCTGATACCAAATGCATTTTCATATTTCAATCTTTTAAATTTTTCTGTCCGTAAATTCCATGCAATCAATAATTGATTAATTATTCGCGTAACAAACTTCGTGAACAAACTGATTTCTGCTTGTTCCAACCGTTAAACAATAATCTGTTTTTATCCGTATCTTTCGCAAATATTCAAAATAAGCAGATATTAAAAAACTATTTATATCAGTTTTAATGGAAGATTCTTTAAAAATGTGGAATTTTACCGGAATAAACTAACATCTTAAAATTATTTTCATTTGCATAAACTAATGGAATCAATTACAAACATATTAAAAGAGACTGGAAAAATTATTCAGGACATCCAGGAAAGCAGGCAAATTTCTGAATTGATTGAGAACATTTCGAAACATCTTATTACCAGTTTCAAAAACGGCAATAAAGTAATGTTTTGCGGTAACGGGGGAAGTGCTGCTGAAGCCCAACATCTGGCAGCAGAATTATCGGGCAGGTTTTACCTCGACCGTCAGCCTTTGCCTGCAGAGGCATTACATGTGAATTCTTCATACATTACTGCTGTAGCAAACGACTACTCCTTTAGCAAAATATATTCCCGTTACATATCAGGGGTGGGAAAAACAGGAGATGTGATAATCGGCTTGTCTACTTCAGGAAACTCGGAAAATATTGTTCAGGCCTTCCATGCCGCCAGGGAAAAGGGTATCACAACAGTTGCATTTACCGGAAAAACAGGAGGTTTATTACTCCAGCTTTCCGATTACATAATTTGTATTCCTTCAGAAAGTGTACCCAGGATACAGGAAATGCATCTAATAATTGGGCACATTATTTGCGAAAAAGTAGAACAGGGCCTTTTTGAAAAAAATGGGCAGGATTAAAAAAGAGTTAACAACTTCCAGTTTTTTATTTCAGGAAATTGTATAAACTCAAAAAAATAAAAACTTTGGATTAGAAAAGTAGAGGAAAAAAGTAATTTTTTTAAAACGTAATAAACAGATAATTGCAGCATTTTAATCAAGCTGAAATACGACAAATTGAAGACCGTTATCAAAATTTTTTGAAATTAATCAAGGGTAAATTCGATGAAGAACGGTTGGCACGTATCGAAAAAGCATTTCGGTTCGCCAATGCTGCCCATGACGGTATTAAACGAAAGTCGGGAGAACCATACATTATTCACCCAATTGCCGTAGCTCATATTGTTGCAAAAGATTTGGGCCTGGGTGCGACTTCTATATGTGCTTCTATATTGCATGATGTTGTTGAAGATACTGAATATTCAGTAAGTGACATTGAAAACATGTTTGGCGATAAAGTAGCACGGATTGTAGACGGTCTTACAAAATTATCGGGAGATTTTGATTCACGGCAGGTGCTTACCTTAAAGAAAATCCTGATGACGCTTTCCGACGACGTCAGGGTAATTCTCATAAAAATTGCCGATCGCCTGCACAACATGCAAACTCTAGATTCGATGCCTGTTAACAAAAAGATTAAGATTGCCGGGGAAACACTTTACCTTTATGTTCCGCTGGCACATCGCCTGGGTCTGTACGCCATTAAAAGCGAGCTTGAAGAGCTTAGTTTCAAGCACAAACATCCTGAAGAGTATAAAAAAACATTATACATGCTTCACAACCAGGAAGAAAAACGGAATTACCTGGTGAATGAGTTTATCCGGCCCATCAAAGAAAAACTGGAGGAGGAGAAAATTGACAGCATTGTCAGCCACAGGCTGAAGTCGACCTGGTCTATCTGGCAAAAAATGCAAAAAAAAGGAGTTACTTTTAATGAAATTTACGACATTCTTGCGGTGAGAATTGTTTTAAAAGCTAAACCTGGAACTTCAGAGAAAAGGCAGTGCTTCGATGTACTTTCACTTGTTACAGATATTTACAAACCACGCCCCGACCGGATACGCGACTGGATTACATTACCAAAAGCCAATGGATATGAATCACTGCATGTCACGGTTATGGGGCCACAAGGGAAATGGGTTGAAGTGCAGATACGCACAGAGCGCATGGATGAAGTTGCCGAACATGGTTTTGCTGCTCATTACCGCTACAAGGATATTACTACATTTGAAAATGAACTGGAAACATGGATAGAACGAATACGGGAACACCTGCGGACTCCGGATTCTGATGCATTTGAATTTCTGGATGATTTCAAGTTGAATCTTTATGCCACCGAGATAAATCTGTTCACACCTAAAGGCGATATGGTATCTCTGCCGCAGGGATCAACAGTCATTGATTTTGCCTATGAAATTCATACCGATCTGGGTAATAAATGCATCGGTGCAAAAATTAACTTCAGGTTAGTACCTATTAATCATACACTGGAAAATGGCGATCAGGTTGAAATTCTTACTTCTGAAAAGCAAATTCCTAAAATGGAGTGGCTGAAATTTGCTACAACAGCCAAAGCCCGTTCGAAGATTAAAGATGCCTTTAAGCTGGAAAAGAAAAAACATCTTGAAAAAGGTAAGGAAATTGTGGAAGAAGCAATGAAATCGGCCAAAGCTC
>JBEPWX010000387.1:0-4050 GCA_041642235.1 Mariniphaga sp. | reverse complement strand
TTTCAATTGTGTATCTGTCTTGTGAAAATACAGCACCGGTAAGTGCATAAACAGATGTTTTATCCAGCACTTCGAGTGTTTCATCCAATTTTTCATCCTCATACACAAAAACTGTAAGTACAGGTCCGAACAATTCTTCCTGCATGGTAACATAATCGGGAACTTTTGCCCGGATCACTGTTGGCTCTACAAAGTATCCTTTTGATTTATCACAATTTCCTCCAAAAACTATTTCAGCATTTTTATCTTCCCGTGCCTGATCGACAGCTCCCTTCAATTTATCAAATGAAGCCTCATCGATTACTGCATTTATAAAGTTGGTAAAATCTTCGGGAGGTCCCATCTTTATGGTTTTTAACATGGTCCCCAATTCCTCTTTCAGCTTTGGCCACATACTTTCGGGCACATATGCTCTTGATGCTGCAGAACATTTTTGCCCCTGGTATTCGAATGCACCTCTCAAAATTGCTGTAACCAATTCTGGAATTTTTGCTGTATTATCTGCAAAAATGAAATCTTTACCGCCGGTTTCTCCCACAATACGTGGATAGCTTTTGTATTTATGAATGTTGTTTCCAATAGTTTTCCAGATATTTTGAAAAACGCTGGTTGAGCCGGTAAAATGAATACCTGCAAAATCGGGGTGCGTTAACACTACATCAGCCACTACCGGACCTGAAGCATAAACAAGGTTAATTACACCATCGGGCAAACCTGCCTCACGCAATACTTCCATAATAACACCGGCGGAATAAACAGCAGATTTTGAAGGTTTCCATACCACAACATTTCCCATGATTGCCGGTGCTACAGGCAGGTTACCGGCAATGGAAGTGAAATTGAAGGGAGTAAGTGCAAAAACAAACCCTTCCAGGGGACGGAATTCATTATAGTTCCAGATACCTGGGGCTGATTCTGGTTGCATTTTATAGATATCGGTCATAGCTTTTACACCAAATCTATAAAAATCAGCCAGCTCACAGGCTGCATCAATTTCAGCCTGGTATATATTTTTTGACTGGCCCAGCATTGAGGCTGCATTTATTTTGGCACGATATGGCCCGGCAATTAAGTCAGCTGCTTTAAGAAAAATTGAAGCACGATGCTGCCACGACAGGCTGGCCCATTTTTCACGGGCAATAAGAGCAGCATCAATTGCCATTTCAATATGGCTTGAATCGCCCTGATTGTAATAACCCAGGGTATGTTCTATTTCATGAGGAGGAAACATCCGGACCTTCCGGTTGGTAAAAACATCTTTCCCCCCAATGACCATTGGAAGATCAACTTCATTAGAACGTAACTTTATAAGCATTTCCTGCACTTCAGCTCTTTCCTTGCTGCCGGGAGCATAATCTAAAACCGGCTCATTTTTAGCAACGGGTACATTAAAAAATCCTTTTGGCATCTTACTCTTATTTAAATTCATTTAGTGCAAAACTAAATAATCATGCTCATGAAAATCATAACAAAAATCAGCAAGACAAATAATTACCTCAAAATTATTTAACTGCATTCAGATGTTTATATTTGTATTTTAAAAAAGATTGGTATTTTTTTAAGGAATTAATATTATATCAAAAGAACTTAGTAAATTCGATTGTTAGAAAAAACTTACTGTTATTAAGCCATTATCTCTATTTTTATAGCATTGAATAAGCCTATATACCATACTATCTCAGAAAAGCTGTGGCCAGGTGAAATCCAGTCGGAAAAGAAAAATTTATTTAAATTATTGGTTCCACTGGTAATACTTTTCCTTGGCGCACTTTTTCATTTTATATTTCGATTGATTGCGGGCAATAGTGTTCCCTGTATTTTATGTGATGCAGGTCTGGTATTGGTGTCTCTCCTGGCGATCACGTGTCTTCTGAACAAAAGGATAAATTGTGTACTAAACACGACCTACTCCATTCCGTTGTTTGTATATGCCTATTATATCTCCGATTTATCGCTGCACCCTCAGCTAACCAATACAGTTTATCATTCGGTTGGATTATTGCTGGCCGGTGGATTTTTTCTGCTTTATTTTTCCCAATCGGAGAGCAAAATCGTCTTATATTCTTTATTATCAATAATCACAATTGTTTTTCAGCTAATAAAGGGCGGTCAGTTTTTTGGATTTTTAGCGGGCCCTGATTTTATTATTCCTCACCCACTCATCATTTTTCTGTTTGTTTTCACAGGAGGTTTTCTTATACGACGAAAATTCAGACTGATTGCAGGACAATGGAGTGAGACAGTTTTAACAATCAGGCAGAATGTATCCAAAGTTCTTCGTGATACAACTTTTCCGGTTGCTGAGATAAGTTCCATCCGCGATGAGCAGGGTAATGTTTTAAGACTACAAGTTGAAAGGGTGAACAATGCTTTTGAATCTGTTTTTAACATTCAACTACACGAGGTGAAAGGACAGGAAGCAAATTACATATTTGATCTTGCGTTGCGTGAGCATTTAGATTTAAATAAAATACTGCTGTTTGGTAATACCAGGGTAAAAGAATTTCATGCAACTAAACTGGAACTCTGGTTTAAAATCCACATATTAAAATCGGGAATTAACTCAACGTATGTTATTCTGGAAGATATAACAAAAATAAAGAAAAAACTAGAGGAACTGGAAAACAGCAAACGACGTTACAAGGTGTTACTTGAAGCCATTCCTGATATGTTTTTTGTTATAGGGAAAGATGGAACCTATGAAGATTTTTTAATTAAGGAAAATGATTTTTTCAAAGTAGAAGATGCCAATATAATAGGCAGCACCATTTTTGATGTAGGCTTTCCCGAAAATATGGCTGAAAAGATATTAAATTGCATTCACAACTGTTTAAAAAGAAACAGCATTGAAACCATAGAATATTCATTGAACACACCAAACGGCACCTATTTTTTTGAAATGCGCCTTGCCAGGTTGACTGCGCGTTCGGTGATTTCTGTTTCACGGGATATTACCCGCCGCAAGACAGCTGAATTTAATCTTGAAAGAGCAAAATTAAAGGCAGAAGAGAGTGACCGGCTTAAATCTGCATTTTTGGCAAATCTTTCACACGAAATCCGTACTCCTCTCAACCTCATTACCAACTTCACCCAAATGCTTACTGAAGAAGGCTTAAGCAGGGCAGAACGGAGTGAATTTTCAAATGCCATTTCACAAAATGGTACCCAATTGCTTAATATGATAGACAATACCATTCATTTATCAAAAATAGAAACCAATACAATTGAGATTAAAATGAAATTTTGCCCGGTTAATGTATTAATACGAGATGTTTACAATCATTTCAGGCCATTAATCCCGGAAGGCAAGCAAATAAAAATGAATCTAAACCTTGATGTTCCTAATTCGGAATTTGGTTTTGTAACTGATCGAAGACTACTCTTGGAATCGCTAAATATTTTGGTTGATAATGCCATAAAATATACAACCCAAGGGGAGATTTACCTGGGATATGAAATGATGCGTAATGAAAGGGTAAAATTCATTATTGCTGATACAGGAATTGGTATTCCTCAGGAAGAAATGATGAACATATTTAGTCGCTTCTACCGGATTAAAAACGAAATTAATGACCTAACTTCAGGCTCAGGCATAGGATTACCCATTGCTCAGCACTACATTCATTTGCTGGGAGGTGAACTTCAGCTTGAATCGGTACCGGGAAAAGGCACTTCTTTCTGGTTTCTTCTCCCATTCAGAGAAGGAAAGGGATATCTCAGAGTAGTAAGTTAAATTTGATGCTTTTCCTTTTCCTTTATTTCAAAGCTTTGCGTTCAAATCTAAAAACAGGATGCTTTTTTTGATGGATTCATTTTTATATATAGTTTTGACGGCAATGAAACAGCAGATTCCAAGATGAAAAGCTACTTTAATTTAACACTGCATTGCTAAGCCTCGAAGGATACATAGTATTGGCAGTGGTACTATTAACTGTTATAGCGCTTGCCAAAGAAGTAATGCGCCCTGGCCTGGTGTTTTTTTCTTCGGCAATAGTTCTGATGGCAACCGGTATCATTACAGACCAGGACCTACTCGCAGGATTTTCAAAG
>JBEPWX010000386.1:0-4062 GCA_041642235.1 Mariniphaga sp. | reverse complement strand
TGAATCTAAATAATTTTCCGTTCCTACTGCAATAATAGGTAAGGCTGTTATCGTAAGGCTGAATATAAGTATACCAAGAACATCGTCCAGAGCCACCACCTCCAGAATTGTTTCTGTAACTTTACCCCTGGCCTTGTATTGGTGGATTACAGCAAAAATAGAGGCCGGTGCAGTAGGTGTTGCCAGTGCCCCTAATAAAAGAACAAGCAACAGCAGGTTGGTGTGTCCTATTGAAAGAATTTGGGGAAACAGAAGCGAAAAAAAATAAATCCCAGAAGAAATAAGTATAAAAGGAATAAAACTTGCTAAAAGGGTGATGCTGAGAATTTCATTTTTATGTGATTTTATTTTCGACCATTTCAATTCACCCCCAATTTCAAAAGCAATAAATGCCAAACTGATTTTCATAATCGGCTCCATTGCCTGAATAAAATTTTCACTAATAAAGTCAATGGTATCCGGGCTGAAAATCACGCCAATTAAAATGTAGCCAATTATTTTAGGTATGCCTGCTTTTTCAAGCAGCAGACCGGCAAGGTATGCTGTTGTAATTAATATTCCAAAGGTCAAAAGGATATTCATAACAATCTGATTTTAATTTGAGTATCCTAATTGTCAGCAGAAAACTTCAGTTTTTAATATAATACTCCTGTAATAAGACGGCAGTTCAGAAATATATTTTAAAAATTAATACACTTTACCTATGGCTTCTGTTCAATTTTTACTTTAAATGATTTTTAAACCGGAATTTTTTGTTGAATTAGCACTGGTTTCATTTTTTATCCAAAACTTAAGAATTCCTTTTGAATAAGCCAGGATTCTGTTGTTTAAGAATTTACAAATTAGTACCTTAATGGACTTATTAAATCTTAAATATAAGGCAAATGAAAAGAATTCTATATTCCGTAATCCTGTTTCTGCTGAGCGTTTCCTGCTCACCAAAAGAGCGTTTCGATTTAATAATCAGAAACGGTATGATATTCAATGGAAGTGGTGAAAAACCTTTTGTTGCAGATATTGCTGTTAACGATGATAAAATAATTTTTTTGGGTGACCTGAAAAAAGCCAGGGGAAAACAGGAAATCGATGCCAGCGGGATGGCTGTATCTCCGGGTTTCATAAACATGTTGAGCTGGGCTCATGAATCTCTTATTGAAGATGGACGGTCACAAAGCAACATCAGGCAGGGTGTTACCCTTGAAGTAATGGGTGAAGGATGGTCGGCCGGGCCTTTGACTGAAGGGATGAAAAAGGATTTAATAAAAAAGCAGGGTAATATAAAATACGATATTCACTGGACTACCCTTGGAGAAAACCTGGAATATCTGGAGAATAAAGGTGTTGCTTCAAATGTTGCATCTTTTTTGGGGGCAACTACCGTCAGGATTCATGAAATAGGTTATGAAAACAGGACTCCCGGTAAGCAGGAACTGGAGGCTATGAAAAATCTTGTGAAACAGGCTATGGAAGAAGGGGCTGTAGGTTTGAGTTCTTCATTGATTTATGCCCCTGCATCTTTTGCAGAAACAGAAGAACTTGTCGAACTCTGTAAGGTAGTGGCGGAATATAATGGAATGTACATTTCACACATAAGAAGTGAAGGTGATCATTTAATTGAAGCACTCGATGAATTCCTGCAGATAACGGAACTGGCAGATATAAGATCAGAATTATACCACATTAAAGCTGCCGGACAGGAAAACTGGCATAAGATGGATTCAGTCATCGGGAAAATAAATTTAGCCCGGTCAAACGGTTTACATGTAACGGCAAACATGTATAATTATACAGCAGCAGGAACCGGCTTGTATGCAACAATGCCGCAATGGGTGCAGGAAGGCGGACATGATGCATGGATAGAACGGTTAAAAGACCCGATGATCAGAGCAACGGTTATTCAGGAAATGGTTGCTCCCGGAAAGGACTGGGAGAATTTTTATTATATGGTGGGTTCTCCTGATAAGATTATCCTCAACGGTTTTGTCACTGACTCTTTGAAATATTTAACCGGTAAAACAGTAGCTGAGGTTGCAAAATTAAGAAACGTCTCTCCCCCTGAAGTGATTACTGATTTGGTAGTTCAGGATAATAGCCGGGTGAATGCCGTATACTTTCTTATGACAGAAGAAAATATCGCAAAGCAAATTAAACAACCATGGGTGAGTTTTGGCTCAGATGAAGCATCCCAGGCTCCGGAAGGAATTTTTTTGAAATCAAATCCTCACCCCAGGGCATATGGCAACTTTAGCCGTTTGCTTCGAAAATATGTCAGGGAAGAAAAGGTGATTTCTCTGGAAGAAGCCATCCGAAGGTTAACTTCATTACCGGCAAGTAATATGAAAATAGAAAAGAGGGGAATGCTTAAGGAAGGATATTTTGCTGATATTATTATTTTTGATCCCGAGAAAATAAGTGATCATGCAACCTTCACAAATCCCCACCAGTATGCAACAGGTGTTATGAATGTATTTGTTAATGGCATTCAGGTATTAAAAAATGGTGAACATACAGGAGCGTTACCCGGACGTGTAGTCAGAGGCCCCGGATACAGGCAGAAAAAATGAACAGGTTAATTATGGGTGCAAATCATTAATATTTAGATCAATAACATAAACCAGTATTTATTGCCTGAGCTTAAAATAAACATTAAAATAAGATACTTGTTTGCCAAAATTTATAACTTTGATGCTGAATAACATGCTTTTGGATGTATATGTTAAATTCAGAGATGAGAATAAAAGACATTCTTGAAAATCCGAATTCTATTTTTTATCTTTTAACCCGGGATGAGAAGAATGAATTAGAACGACATATTTCATTGGCACATCATAAGAAGAATGAGTATGTTTTTAAAGAAGGGGATAAACCCAATGGGCTAATGATGCTGGTTAACGGTAAAGTTAAGATATACAAGGAGGGGGTTGCCGGCAGAGAACAAATAATACGAATGGCCAGACCACTCGGTATGATTGGTTATCGGGCCTTGTTTGCAGGAGATGATCATATTGCCACCGCAGTTACCATCGAAGAATCACTTATCTGCACCATCAGCACAGAATTTATATTGAACATAGCTTTAAAAAACAACCAGTTTTGCCAGAGTATTATCTTAAAACTTGCCAGAGAACTGGGATTTGCAAATTCACGTACAGTGGCTCTTACCCAAAAACACATCAGGGGCAGGCTGGCTGAATCGCTTATGCTTCTAAAAGATAAATATGGTTTTGAAAGCGATGGAATAACCTTAAAAGTGTACCTCTCGCGTGAAGATATTGCAAATTTATCGAACATGACTACCTCAAATGCCATTCGAACCCTTTCAACTTTTGCCAACGAAAAAATTATCGCCATTGATGGCAGAAAGATCAAAATACTTGATGTCCACAGGCTCGAAAGGGTTAATAAGCTGGGATAAGAGAATTTATAACCGATTATAACAAAAAATAAAAGTTTTCCTTTTTTTAAAAACAGTCAGATTTCTGTATGAACCTGCTGATGGCTCCTGCCAGATAATTGTCCGGGAACAACTGTTCTGCTTTTTTCTTATTGGGTAACTTCCTCTATGAAAAAATGAGATGCCAGGGATTGGTATTAATCCTGTTTTTTCCCTGAGGCCAGTTCTTGTTCCCGGGAGGCTTGCAAATAACACCTCCGGCACAGTGGCTCATAAAGATCTTTTTCACCCAGCAATACTACCTGTTCCTTATTGGAAATACGGTGCGAAAATTGAGCAATGCTTCCACACCTGACGCAGATGGCATGGACCTTTGTTACAAAATCCGAAATTGCAAGAATACCTGGCATAGGACCAAAGGGAATTCCTTTAAAATCCATATCAAGACCCGCTACAATTACACGGATGCCCATATTGGCAAGTTGTTGCACTACATCAACCAACCCTTTGTCGAAAAATTGTGCTTCATCTATTCCAACAACATCCACATTTCCTGCCAGCAGTAATATATTAGATGAGTTCTCTACCGGAGAAGAACGAATGGCATTTTCGTCATGCGATACCACCTGGGTTTCAGAATAGCGAACTTCCATAACAGGTTTAAATAT
>JBEPWX010000385.1:0-4063 GCA_041642235.1 Mariniphaga sp. | reverse complement strand
ATTATTGTCTGTGACTGCTCTGTAGTAGGCGTAGTCATATATAAGTTTGCAATACCCGGCACACCAACTTCAACACCCACATATACAAAAATTGCAATCGCACCCAATACAAAATGCCTGAATTTTAGTGCACCCGACATTAAAGATCCAAGTGGTTCATCCGGCTGATCGGCGTGGGGTTCAGGAATAGCAGTAACCCACATAATTAAAAATACCAGGGCAAATACCCCCATGGCAATATACATAATTGGGAAAACATCGGTGATACGGGCTTTTGTAGCCTCACCAATAAGGATTCCAACAAAAATAGGAGTGAAAGTAGCCAAAATAGAGTTAAAGGAACCACCGACCTGAATAAGCTGATTTCCTTTATTACCTCCACCACCAAGAGTATTAAGCATTGGGTTTACCACAATGTTCAACAGACACATGGAGAAACCTGCAACAAATGCCCCCAGTAAATAAACACCAAAACTTTCGGCATGGCCTGAAAGGTATTGAATACCTACTCCAACAAACCCCACCGCAATAGCAATCAAAGCAGTTTTCTTATAGCCGATTTTCTGAAGCAGAATACCTCCCGGAATACCCATAACGGCATAGGCAATAAAATTTGCCAGGTTTCCCAGCATTCCCAATGAGTTTGGAACATTGAACTGGTTTTTGAGTACAATCCCCATGGGTGCTGCAAGGTTGGTAACGAATGAGATCATACCAAAAAGCAGGATCATCATAATGATTGGCACCACATAACTTTTACGTTGATTCATAATCTTTGATTTTTAAAATTTATTTAAGTAGTAATTAAATTTCCTTGCGAATATAACAGAAATAACCCTTTAGAAAAGTTTTTTTGAGCCATCACTTATTTCAGCCACGTAAATTTCCGCCTTTAATCCGGTTTTTTCCTCATAATTTTTCCCTACCTGCTCTATGAAAGTATCGATAGCTTCATCTTTTACGATACTCACAGTACATCCTCCGAAACCACCCCCTGTCATACGTGAACCGATTACGCCCTCTATTTTTCTGGCTTCTTCCACCATTGTGTCCAGTTCAGGGCCGGTAACTTCATAGTCATCACGAAGTGAATCATGCGATGCATTCATTAATTCCCCAAAACGTTCAAGGTTTCCATGTTTCAGCTGACGCACAGCTTCTTCAGTTCGTTCAATTTCACCAATTACATGTCTTGCTCTGCGTTTGGCTGTTTCATCGGTAAATTTATCCTCTATCTGTTTAAATTCGTTCATGGTGCATTCCACCAGTTTAGATACCGGTTTAAGCAGTTCACTTATCTCCTTTACAGCATCCTGACATTCGGCAACACGCTTATTGTACATTCCGGTATCGAGTTTTCGCGGACTGTTTGTATTGCTTATAACAATTTTGGCACCTTCAAGCTCAACAGGCACCAGGCTATACTCCAATGTGTCGCAATCGAGAAAAATAGCGTGATTGGCTTTTCCCATTCCCGAAGCAAACTGATCCATAATACCACACATAACTCCAGCGAATTCATGTTCAGCTTTTTGTGCCATTTTAATCAGATCGAGCCTATTGAGATTAAAATTCCAGCTATCGTTAATTGCAACTGCAGTTGCCATCTCCAAAGCTGCCGAAGAGGAAAGACCTGCGCCGTTGGGTACATTCCCGTAGAACAAAATGTCTGCTCCTTCATCAAATACAATTCCTCTTTTTAAAAACTGGGCAAAAACACCTATTGGATAATTCACCCACTCATTACCAAGGGGCTTATTTAAATCAGCGATGCCTATTTCAGTTTCAAAATCCATGTTCAGAGAGGCAAAACGGACCGACTTACGATCAGTTTTACGCAGCAGGCAATAATTTCCAAAACTTATGGCGCATGGAAAAACATAACCACCATTATAATCGGTATGCTCACCAATAAGGTTAACCCGACCCGGGGAAAAATATCCACTGACTTCTCCTTCACCATATTTCTCAAGGAATTTTTCTTTTAACTGATCGACTGTCATAATAACTGAATTTAAATGAATAACTAACCGGCAGGTACTGGTTGAGCAAATATATATCTTAAAAATGTAAAATGTAAAAAAAAAGCAATAATCCGTAGCCTGTTTAAAGACTTTTTCGGATAATAAGTCTGGATGGATTCCGAATACTTTCTTTTCTGTGATATAAAAACATATTTGCCAGATTTTTACCCATTTCCACAAAATCGGTTGAAATGGTTGTTATTCCTCCCGCAACAACTTCTTTAAGCATCGTGTCGTTAAAAGATACAATTCCAAATTTTTTCCCGAGTTTATATTTGTATTCTCTGGCAATTTTTACAAGCTGGACCAAATCGCGATCGGAAGTTAAAAACCATGCTTCATAGAGACCCGGTCTGTTGCCATCAATTGAATTCACCACCTGATATTTAAATTTATATTCCCTGCAAAACCGTTCAAATCCTTTGAGGCGTTCTACCGGTTCTTTCCCTGCTGAATGAATGAAAACCAATTTAATATATTTCTTCAGCAATGTATAACCGCTCACTAACGCCTCATAGAAATCCTGCTCAAAATCCTGATAAACAACTGGATAACCATTCAATTCAGGATTTAACCGATCAAGTATAAAAACCCTGTCGGATGGGAGTTTCGATATGATATGACCAATATTTTCAAGAGTACCCGGCATTATTATATAAGAAGTATATCGACCTGCACATTCCTGGATAAGATTCCTGAAAATTTTCAGATTTGAATGGTGAAAATAAACTTCTTCCTTTGCTCTTCCTTTTATTGAATTGAGAAGCGAATTGTAAAGGTCTTCCTTAAATGCATTCAATTCATCGAAGAGAATAAAAACCTTTTCATTACGCAGCACATCATTTGTTGCCAGATAATATCCTTTTCCAGGCTGGCTTAGTACAACCCCCCGTGATTTTAATTCATTAAATGCAGACATTACCGTATCGCGACTTAGATTAAATTCGGAGCTCACCTGATTGATAGAAGGTATTTTATCTCCCTTTTTTAAAGCTCCACATTCAATGGCACAATAAACCGAATCAATGATTTGACGGTACTTGGGCAGGTCGGATTGTTGATTGATTTTAATGATCTTTTTCAAAAGTTCTTAATTTAGGTTGAGAACAAATATAAATAATTCCTGTTAATTCTGTAACATCCTTAAACAAAACTATTATTTGCCGGTATATAAAGTCCTTTTTTGCATTTTTGTATAATAATAGAGTAATCATTAAAATCAATATTATGAATGTACAAACAACAACCTTCGGATTTTTGCCTGATGGAAGGGAAGTTAAACTCTTTACAATAGTGAATGGCAACAGCCTTACTGTAAAGATAATGAATTTCGGCGGAATAATTACTCAGATAGAGATTCCGGATAAAAAGGGAAAGATTGAAAATGTTGTTTGTGGCTTTTCTAAACTGGAACATTATTTAAGAAAAGATTATTTGGAAAATTACCCCTATTTCGGAGCGATTATTGGGCGCTATGCAAACAGAATAGCCAAAGGTCATCTTGAAATTGGGGGTAAATCCTATGCACTCGAATTAAATGCGGGTTCGAATCATTTACATGGTGGTATTGCGGGATTCGATAAAAAGCTATGGGAACCTGAGATTTTCGAAAAAGAAGATGCAGCCGGGGTAAAACTTTTTTACCGCAGTCCACATCTCGAAGAAAATTATCCAGGAAACCTTGATGTTACCTGTACGTATTCGCTAAACAACAACAACGAACTGGTGATTGAATTTGAAGCAATATCAGATGAATTAACGGCAGTAAATCTTACCAACCATAGCTATTTTAATCTTACAGCAGGAAAAGACAACATTCTGAACCATGAACTGAAACTTGTGTCTGAAAAAATTACCGAAATGGCGAATCAGATTCCAACAGGAAGTATTTTATCAACAGCAGATTCTCCATATGATTTTAGTGAATTTAAAACAATAGGCAAGGACTTAAAAAACCTTTCTGCGGGATACGATGACAATTTTGTATTGGACAATGATACCGGTGAATTGAAATACGCAGGTACCCTACGTGAACTAAA
>JBEPWX010000384.1:0-4082 GCA_041642235.1 Mariniphaga sp. | reverse complement strand
TTAAAACAGAATATTTCCTGGTATTTATTATCCTATTCAATAAAATAATATGCATTTTTACAGCGAACAGCAGGTTAGTTAACTGTATTTATAAGCTGTAAAATGAAAACTCAACATTTTTCATTTGCGGAACTCTCAATTGTTCCGGAAGATATTGAAGAATTAATGGGATTTGGGTCAGGAACATCACCGGATCCCTTTGCTGAATTAATTGAGACCGGACTGAAACAAGCTCCGGAATTTTGCCAGATAATTGGGGGATATAAAATTTTCAGGAATGTTATTATTGACTCCCATGCTGAAACCATTGGAATAAATGGTCAATTCTTTCATCCAGGGAAAATAGTAGTTTCAAATTTAAACAAGGCCAGGCAGGCGGCACTGTTTCTATGCACTGCCGGTGCAGGTATAACAGAATATTCCCGCAGGCAGTCAGTTGAAGGAAATGAATTATTTGCTTATGTTCTGGATTTAATAGGAACTGTTGTTGTTGATAAAGCAACTAATCGTTTACAGGAAATAATTCTTGAAGAAGTATCAACAACAGGCTTTGGTATAACCGATTCCTTTTCACCAGGATATTGCACCTGGAGTGTGGCTGAACAAAAGATACTATTCAGCCTGCTGCCTTTGGGTTTCTGCAATATCACTCTTTCAGAAACATCGTTAATGCATCCGGTCAAATCTATCAGCGGCATTACCGGAATAGGCATCGAATGTGAACGAACTGGCTATCAATGCGACTGGTGCAGTGACAAAAACTGCATCAATGGAATTGTCAGACGCCGTAAAAAAGCCAAAAAATATCATTGAACAGTTGCAAATATCAAAAGGATACTATTTATTTGCTGTGGTAATAATGTATAAATAAATAAACCATATCAGTCTGACAGACGTTACAACTTGAAGATAAATTTCACTCTGAATTTAAAAAAAATTATTATGGCACCTGACAAACCAAAAGTGATAAAAGACTACAACAAACTCGATAAGAATTTACAAGAACAAATTAAATTGGTTTATTCTGATGGGTTTGCTGATCATCTCATCCATTTCTTTGATAAAAACGGGATAAAGGTTACAGCCCTACCCTTTGAAACAGAAGACAAATATTATATGCTTCGGATGTCAGAAAATGAAGCTATCCGTATCGTTGATGAAGATGAAGATTTTGACGATGATGGATTCCTGAAAGACGAAGTTAAACAGGATTATGAAGATAAATATGCCGATCTGGATCATGTTGCTGATCAGATCTCCTTTGATGAAGAAGAAGAGAACGAGGATGATGATGATTAGTCTTTTCGAAATTACCCTCAGACTAAAAATTTACAACAGTAATTTCCGGACTTTTACTGCAATATCTCCCCCTTCAGCTTTTCCTGCCAATTCTCTGGAAGCAATATTCATTACTTTGCCCATATCTTTCATCGAAGTTGCGCCAGTTTTTTGAATTATATCCACGACGACTTTTTCAAGTTCTTCATCCGACAATTTATCAGGAAGGTAGCTTTCATATATTGCCACCTGGGCCATTTCCTGCCTGAATAATTCTTCCCGACCTTGTTCTTTATAAATGGCAGCTGAATCGACTCCCTGCTTTGCTAGCCGGGCAATCACCTTCTGAGATTCCTCGTCAGTAAGTTCGGAACCCGCTCCTTTCGAAGCACGTAATTCAATCAGAACCTTTTTGATATTACGCAGGGCTTCGAGTCTTTCTTTATCACGGGCTTTCATAGCAGCCTTTATATCCTCATTAATCTGTTCAAAAAGTAACATCTCAATTTTTAGTTTTAATTAATCAACCTGACCATGAAGGTAAGAATTTTTGTCGGAAAGCTTGTTTTCACTGGTTACAGAGTAGTTGGAAAGATTATTTTTATATTTCGGATCATTCATTCGTAATTGTCTTCTTTTATAGGCCGGAATATTTTCCAGTGCCTCCAAATCTTCATCTGTAGCCGACGCAAAATCCATTTTAATATCCTGAGTTGAATCTTTTCTTTCCTTAACGGTTTTTGGATACAATACCTCAAATTCCAAATCATCATCCTGATTTTCCTTATCACCCGAGAATTTAAAAGTTTTTTGACCTGACGCATCGGACTCTGATTTTTGATATGAAAGTCCCGATTCAACATTTATCTTTGATTCAGCATCGACTTCCAATTGCAAGGTTTCCTTTTCCATAGATTTTTCACCTGTCAGGGCGGCAATCGAACTTTTACCAAAACCAGTGGCTATTAATGTAACAGAAATTTCATCACCCAATGCTTCATCCTTTCCATTTCCCCAAATTAAATCAGCCTCAAAACCTGCTTTATTTTGAAGATAATCGGTAATAGTACCAACCTCATCCATTGTGACCTCCTGCGTTCCCGAAGTAATATTCAGAAGGATATTTTTTGCTCCACGTATATCGCTATTATTCAGCAGAGGGGAATTAAGAGCTTTCTCCACAGCTTCTGCAGCGCGTTCTTTTCCGCTGGCAATTCCTGTACCCATTAATGCGAGGCCACTTTTTCGCATTACAGTTTCCACATCGGCAAAATCCACATTAATATATCCCGGCACGGTAATTATTTCAGCTATTCCTTTTGCTGCAGTTGCAAGTACATTATCGGCTTTAGAAAATGCTTCTGAAATTCCGAAATCACCATACATTTCCCTAATCCGTTCATTGTTGATGACCAACAGGGCATCAACATGATTTTCCAGAAGTGCAATTCCATCAATAGCTTGTTTTATTCTGCGTTTCCCCTCATTTCTAAATGGGATGGTAACTATACCTACAGTAAGGTATCCTTTTTCGCTACAGGCTTCTGCAATAACAGGAGCACCTCCTGTGCCAGTACCACCACCCATTCCGGCAGTTACAAATACCATTTTTGTATTGTTGGAAAGAACCTTATTTACATCTTCAATATTTTCGAGAGCCGCCTGCTTCCCAACTTCTGGCCGATTACCAGCACCCCGTCCTTCAGTAAGAGATGAGCCCAATTGCACTTTTATGGGAACCGGACTATTTTCAAGAGCTTGGGCATCAGTATTGCAAACTACAAAGTCCACATCCCGAATTCCTTGTTTAAACATGAAATTCAATGCATTGCCACCACCTCCTCCAACGCCTACTACTTTAATTACTGCTCCTTTTTTTTCCTGTAAATCGAAATTTGCTGAATTATCTGTCATTGTGCTGTCTTTTTCAAGTTATACATTATTTATCCTTCCAATGATTGGTCGTCGTCTTCAAACAATCTGCCAAGTCCAAAATTTTTATAAAACCAATTATCGATTCCTCCCTGGGAAACGGACTGTTTGGCATTTTCTTTTTTCTTCTTCTGTTTTTTTCTACGGGAAAACGAATTTCTTGTTTTTGATTCCTTGTTTTTGTCCTTCAATTCAGGAGAAAAAACGGTATCTTCATTTTTAGAAATGTTCTCAACTTCAATAAAAGCCTCTTCTAATTCCTGTTCTGGTGAATTTTCATCAGCGGGAGAAATTTTCGACTCCTCTTCCTCCCCGAGACTAAATTTCTCGGATTCATGTTTAGGCTGCAACAATTGATTTGGATTGATTTTAAATCCGGTTGCCAGAATAGTAACACTTACATTATCACCAAGGTTTTCATCATAACCATTTCCCCAAATAATATCAGCTTCCTGTCCGGCTCTTTCCTGCAGGGTTTCAATTATTTTACCTATCTCACCTATAGTAATTTCATCCTTTCCTGAAATAATATTGAGCAATATGTTTTTTGTACCATAAATATCATTACTATCGAGCAGAGGAGATTCAAGGGCCTCATTTACTGCCTTCATGGCACGATCCTCTCCCGTAGCTAATCCCGTTCCCATAATAAAAACACGGCTGCTATGCATGACGGTATAAACATCGGTAAAGTCAATATTTACATTTCCATGCAATGTTATAATTTCTGCCACACCCTTTACTGCTGTCCCCACAATACTATCGGCCATTTTAAAAGCCTGTCGCGCAGGCAAATCGCCAAAGATGCTATGCAATCGTTGATTGCTTACAACCAACATGCTGTCGACATATTGTCCCAGTTTTTTAATTCC
>JBEPWX010000383.1:0-4094 GCA_041642235.1 Mariniphaga sp. | reverse complement strand
AGACGATAGTCCAAGGTCCCCCAGCAGAGCTTCGAAAGCATCATCAGTCGGTGCAAATACGGTAAGATTGTTTTCTGAACTTAAAAAATCAGCGAGACCTGCCTTCTGTGCTGCCTCTATTAAAATACTGAAGTTACCTGCATCAGCGGCTACTTCAACAATGTTTTTTTCATCAATTTGAGGGACATCTTCGTCATCGTTGCATCCTGCGAAAAAGACAACTGAAAGAAGTACCAATACACCCGAAAAAGAATTCAAAATTGTTTTCATGACTTTGTTTTTAAAATTGTTTTTACTGTCTTCTAAATTAATTATTAACTCATTTTGTATAACGTAAAGACATAAAGGATTAAACAAATATAAATGTTCATCATTTGAGAAATATAATTATACAGATTATGAATAAACACCTTTTATATACAAGATAATCAGCAATTTAATTAATATGTTAAAATTTGCTAATTACAGTTAAAGAAAATTCGTTTAAGATAGATCCACATCAAATTTAAAAACACCAATTACAGGTTAATATAAAATTTACATTTCCCCTGAAAAACATGATTTTTCTTCATATTTTCTAAAAAGAAACAGCATTCAAGAGTTCAATCTTTTAAATCAGTTAATTTTGCAGCCTGATTTTAAAAAGTTATTAACATGACAGATAAAGACCGAAAGCTTTTCACTGATTTCGAACCTGTTTCAACACAGGAGTGGGAAGCTAAAATACAAGCCGATTTAAAAGGAAAAGATTATGAGCGGACACTTATTTGGAAAACATATGAAGGGATTAATGTCCGCCCCTATTACCGCAGGGAGAATCTCGAAGGACTTGAATACCTTGAAAGCCTTCCCGGAGAATTTCCATATGTGCGTGGCAATAAAAAAACCGGCAACGACTGGTTTATACGCCAGGATATCTTTGTAAAAGATTTTACTGAAGCCAATAAAAAAGCACTTACTATTTTAGGAAAAGGTGTAACCTCAATTGGCTTTATTTTCGACTGCAACTCAAAGATTACCAAAGCCGACCTGTCGGTGCTGCTGAAAGACATTTGCCTTGAAGCGATAGAAACCAACTTTATTTGCTCATGCGACGATTGCAATTGCGCAGCTGAATTTGCTGAATACATTCAGGAAAACAAAGAAAATACATCAAAAATAATTGGCTCAATAGCTTCAGACCCTATTGGTTCTTTTATTTTGAAAGGCAAACTTAATCAGGATGCTTTTGAAGCGCTGAAGGAAAAAATTGAAAAAACTATAACATTACCCCACTTCAGAGTAATTACCGTACATGGAAAGAATTTTGCCAACAGCGGAGCATCTATCGTTCAGGAGCTGGCGTTTACTCTTGCTCAGGGGGTTGAATACCTTACAAAACTTACCGACGCCGGACTGAGCATTGACGAAGTAGCCGGTAAAGTTAAATTCAACTTTGGCATTGGCAACAACTACTTTATGGAGATTGCCAAATTGAGAGCTGCCCGACTGCTCTGGGCTCAAATTGTAAAGGCATATAATCCCAAAAGCGATGAAGCAGCCAAACTAATTTCCCATAGCGAACCAAATACTTTCAACAAGACATTCTACGACCCGTATGTTAATATGTTGCGCACCCAGACCGAAGCCATGTCGGCTGTGTTGGGAGGGGCCGATTCCATAACTGTGCTGCCGTTTAATGCCATTTTTGGAGATACTACCGAATTCTCGGAACGCATAGCCCGTAACCAGCAAATCCTGCTTAAAGAAGAAGCTCACCTCGACAAGATTGCCGATCCGGGTGCCGGATCTTATTATATTGAGCACCTCACCACATCGCTTGCAGAACATGCGTGGAACCTCTTCCTGCAGGTACAGGATAAAGGCGGTTTTATTCAGGCATTCAAAGACGGATTCATTCAAAATGAAATAAAGGCAATGGCAGCCAAAAGGAACACCAATCTGGCACTTCGCCGTGAAAATTTACTTGGAGTAAATCAGTTCCCCAATTTTTCTGAAACGGCCAAAGAGGAATTTCCTGAATGGGTTTTCAAGGCAAACGATCAGACTGAAGAAGGAGCAGAAGCAGAAACCTTAAAACCTTATCGCGCTGCACAGCCCTTTGAAGCATTGCGCTACAAAACCGACAGGTATTCCAGAAACAATAAACGTCCGGTTGTCTTTATGCTCCCAATGGGCAACCTTACCTTCCGCAAGGCACGCGCACAATTCAGCACCAACTTCTTTGCAGTGGCCGGCTTCGAAGTAGTCGACAACAACGGATTCAATACCGTGGAAGAAGGACTAAAAGCAGCAAGAATTAAAAGTGCCGATATTGTAGTTGTTTGCAGTTCAGATGATGAATATGCAGAACTGGCTCCTCAGGTTGCGGAGCAATTGGATAAAGAAATTCTTGTAATTGCCGGCAATCCTGAATGCAGACCCGAATTGGAAGCAAAAGGAATTACCAATTTTATTCATATGAAAAGTAATATTCTGGAAGAGCTAAAGGCGTATCAATCGAAGTTGAATATTAAGATTTAAACACTAGGACACAAAGACACCAGGATGATTTCAAAGGCTGAAATAGAAAGATTAGGGAAACATATTGTAAATGCTGCATATGAGGTGCATAAAGAACTTGGCCCCGGCTTACTTGAATCAGTTTATGAAATATGTTTGTTTGAAGAATTATTAAATCGCACTATTTTTGTTGAACGGCAAATACAACTGCCAGTTTTTTATAAAGGAAAGGCTGTGCATAAAGATTTTTATATCGATATGCTTGTAGAAAAATCCATAATAATAGAATTAAAAGCAGTTGAATGTTTGATGCCCGTTCACGAAGTCCAGTTACTAACTTATATGAAACTTGCAAAAATCAGGTTAGGTTATTTAATAAATTTCAATGTTCCATTAATAAAGCAAGGTATAAAGCGTAAAATAAATGGTTATTTCTAACCTTTGTGTCTTTGTGACTTTGTGTTAAAAAATAAAAGTTATGACATCAAGATTTAAAAACATAAACATAAAAGCAGCTACTAATCAAAAAAATACGGCTGACTGGATGACAAAAAACAATATTAAAAAGAGCTGGCTCACTCCGGAGCAGATTCCTGTGAAGCCGGTATATACCAAAGAGGATTTGGAAGGAATGGAGCATCTTGATTATGCTGCCGGCTTGCCACCCTTTTTAAGAGGGCCTTATTCGGCAATGTTTGCCATGCGCCCATGGACGATTCGCCAGTATGCAGGTTTTTCTACTGCTGAAGAATCAAATGCCTTTTACCGCCGTAATCTGGCGGCAGGCCAGAAAGGGCTGTCGGTAGCATTCGACCTGGCTACCCATCGCGGCTACGACTCCGACCATCCGCGCGTAGTTGGTGATGTGGGAAAAGCCGGTGTGGCCATTGATTCCATTCTCGACATGAAAATTTTGTTCGATGAAATACCACTCGACAAGATGTCGGTATCGATGACAATGAACGGAGCCGTGTTACCAATAATGGCATTCTACATTGTTACCGGACTGGAACAGGGAGCTACACTTGAACAGCTTTCAGGTACCATTCAGAACGACATTCTGAAGGAATTCATGGTGCGTAACACCTACATCTATCCACCGGAATTTTCGATGAAAATCATTGCCGACATCTTCGAATTTACTTCAAGGCATATGCCTAAATTCAATTCCATCTCCATCTCGGGATACCACATGCAGGAAGCAGGCGCTACTGCCGATATTGAGATGGCATATACCCTGGCCGACGGATTGGATTACCTGCGCACAGGAATCCATGCGGGACTTGACATTGATGCCTTTGCACCAAGGCTTTCATTTTTCTGGGCCATTGGCATGAACCATTTCATGGAAATAGCCAAGATGCGTGCTGCCCGCATGCTGTGGGCAAAAATTGTGAAAGAGTTTCATCCGAAGAATCCAAAATCAATGGCATTACGTACTCACTCCCAGACCTCAGGCTGGTCGCTCACTGAGCAGGATCCGTTCAACAATGTTGGACGTACGGCCATTGAAGCCATGGCTGCAGTCCTGGGGCATACCCAGAGTCTGCACACCAATGCACTCGATGAAGCCATTGCACTGCCTACCGACT
>JBEPWX010000382.1:0-4106 GCA_041642235.1 Mariniphaga sp. | reverse complement strand
ATATAGCCCGATGCATGTGAGTCATCAACCATCACCATTGCATCGTATTCTTCCGCCAGTTCCACAATTTTTGGCAGCTTCGCCATATCGCCATCCATAGAAAAAACTCCATCGGTAACAATCAGCTTGTATTTTACATCGGATGCTTCATTTAAACATTTTTCAAGGTCCTTCATATTTGAGTGTTTGTAGCGGTATCGCTGCGCTTTACTCAACCGAACGCCATCAATAATGGAGGCATGATTCAGTTCATCGGAAATAATTGCAGAATCTTTTCCCATCAAAGGTTCAAACACTCCTCCGTTGGCATCAAAACATGCGCAGTATAAAATGGTGTCCTCGGTGCCTAAAAATTCCGAAACTTTCTGCTCCAGTTCCTTATGTATCGATTGAGTTCCGCAAATAAACCGCACTGAAGAAAGACCAAAACCCCAGTAATTCATGGTCTCCTGTGCTGCCTTTACTACTTCCGGATGATTGGCAAGCCCCAGGTAATTATTTGCACAAAAATTTAATACAGTTTCACCCGTCGATATACGTATTTCAGAATCCTGTGCAGAAGTAATTATGCGTTCCGACTTATATAAACCCTGCTCTTTAAGCTCTTCAAGGGTTTGAAGCAGATCGTGTTTTAATTGCCTATACATATTTTAGTTTTTAATGCTTTATCCATTTTATCGGTTTACTACCAGGCTGGTGTTGTCTGAATGTTTTTAAAAACAGTGGATTCATCAATAAATTATTGAAAAAATTTTAACCCTACAATAACATCCAAATTCCTGAAGTATCCACTATAAAACCTCTGCCGGCATATTTTTTTTTCACCAGCTGTTTACTTATTACCTGTATTAATCAGCCATTCCTCTATTTCAGGAATAGCCTAAAAAATTAACTACAAAGTAATAAAACAATTACTAAAAAAAACAGAATGGATTTTTGATTTTAGAAAATATTTTCCGCACAGTTAAAAAATAGCTTTTTAGAAATTTTATACAGGTAATTCGCCTGCCCGAAAGAAAAGAATCAATGTATAGCACAACAACACTATAAAAAAACTGCTTAATCGAAATCAATGCATTTCTTATCCCAATGGTAACAGATATATATCTTTATATCAACTTCAGATCAAATTCAGATCAAATTCGCAAAAATGCGAATTTAGTGCGAATTTGATCTGAAGTTGGTATGTTTTCGAAAATTCTTTAAAAAAGAGTAAACCGGGTTTCAGGAAGAAAATAAGGCATGATTTTGGCTGTTTGTTTTTATATATTTCCTGTCACTATTTTAACTGTTTATAAAAATTTTATACTTTTGCAGCACTTTTTTCGAACCATGGGGTGGAGTACAAAATACAATCTTGAATTTAAAGGTCTTAAAGAAGGACTTCACGAATTCGAATTTGAGGTTCAGGATGCGTTCTTTGAACACTTTGAACAAGGACTGGTTAATAAAGGCAGGGTTCAGGTGAAGGTAACACTTGAAAAACGAAGTTTATTCATGAAATTGTTTTTCGATTTGAAAGGGCAGATAGAGCTTGTTTGTGACCGATGCCTTGAAAATTATCAGCAAAAGCTGAAGAAAAGCTATGAACTGTTTGTAAAATTTGGGGATAATGAAAGCGACGATGATGAAATCATCTGGATTTTACCTGAGGAATATAAAATTAATCTTGCCCAGCTTATTTATGAATATATTATATTGAGTATTCCGCTGAAGCAGGTTCATCCCGATAATAAGAATGGAGAAAGCGGATGCAATAAGGAGATGCTTGAAAAGCTCGAAAAACTAAAATTGCGGGAAGAGAAGAATGAAACAATTGATCCACGTTGGTCGGCATTAAAAAACTGGAATAATAATCAAAATTAAAATATCATGGCACATCCAAAGAGCAAAATTTCAAAAACAAGAAGAGATAAAAGACGTACGCATTATAAAGCTGCGCTTCCTACCCTTTCTACATGTTCGAACTGCGGGTCTACAGTGAAATATCATCACATTTGTCCCGAATGTGGTTATTACAGGGGGAAACAGGTAATTGAAAAAGACATTACCGTTTAATAATTTTTCAGAAGAAAGAACCACCGGATAGGATATTTTTGTCTTATCCGGTGGTTTTTTTGTGTTTAAATCCAATAGATATCGATTCTATTGAATGTTTAGGATTGGTTCATTCCAAATAAATGAGTCATTCTGTTTTATGAAGAAACAGGTCGTGAATTAATTCAGGCAATTACCCTATTCTAAAGTTTTACGTTTATATTCGCACCCTCAAAAAATAATAGATAATGGCTAAAATAAGAGCTGCAATTACTGGTGTCAATGCGTTTTTACCCGACTACCGGCTTACCAATGATGAATTGAGCAGGTTAGTGGACACTAGTGATGAGTGGATTATGCAACGCATAGGCATAAAAGAACGTCGTATTTTAAAGGAAGAAGGAAAGGCCACCAGCGATATGGGTGCTGAAGCTGTAAAAGGATTGCTTCAAAAAACAGGCACTTCGCCAAGTGATGTGGATTTGTTAATTTGCGCCACTATTACCCCTGATATGCCATTTCCTGCAACAGCCAATATAATTGCCCATAAAGCGGATATACACAATGCCTGGAGCTTTGATTTAAATGCAGCCTGCTCGGGTTTCATATTTGCACTGGCAACTGCTGCACAATTTATTGAATCCGGCCGCTACCGGAAAGTTATCGTTTCAGGCTCCGATAAAATGTCGGCAATCACCAATTACAGCGACCGGACCACATGCCCGCTTTTTGGAGATGCAGGTACGGCAGTATTGCTGGAACCAACCATCGAAGAAGCAGGATTAATTGATTACATTCACCGGGTTGACGGCCTGGGGCACCATCACCTGCATATGAAAGCGGGAGGATCATTACATCCGGCTTCACAGCAAACGGTAGAGAATAAAGAACATTTTGTTTATCAGGAAGGACAAATAGTGTTTAAATATGCTGTTACAGGAATGGCTGGTGTGGCTGCAGAAATCATGGAACGACACCATCTTAGCTCCGACGATGTAGCCTGGCTGGTTCCCCATCAGGCAAACATGCGCATTATTGAAGCCACTGCACGGAAAATGGGCATCAGCAAAGAAAAAGTGATGATTAATATCCAAAAATTTGGAAATACCACCGCTGCAACAATCCCACTTTGCCTGTGGGATTATGAAAAAAAACTTAAAAAAGGCGATAATTTAATTCTGGCTGCATTTGGAGCTGGTTTTACCTGGGGAAGTATATTCCTTAAATGGGCTTATAATAGCTGATTTTACTTGTAGAATACTTATTTGCACAGTTTAATTTCGGTTCACCGGAAGCCGGGAAAAGAGTCTTTTGTCACTATTTTTTCTTCTGTTTATCAGCATTTTTACTTTTTTATTTGCCATACAATTAAAATTTTGTAATTTCAGCCAGATAATATTTTTACGAGAAAAACGTATTAAAAAGAAACAAATCGGCACAGAAAAATAATGAAATTTAAAATGGCAAAGCAAACTAACAGTTATACTGAAAATACAACCCAGTCCATCAATATTATAAATGAAGGAACATTAATAAAGGGTGATGTAACAGCCAATGGTGATATACGAATTGACGGGGAACTTATCGGAAATATAGAAGCCAAGGGACGGCTGGTGATAGGGCCTAACGGAAAAGTGGACGGCGAGATTAATTGCAACAACATTGAAGTATCCGGATATATTAAAGGTAAAGTGAAGGTTGCGGAAATGCTTACTATGAAAGCATCATCAAAAATTTATGGCGATTTGATAGCAGGCAAACTTTCAGTTGAACCAGGCTCGCTGTTTACCGGAACTTGTTCAATGGGTGATTCCAATAATCCGAAAGAAAGAAATGAGAAACCGGTTCCGAAAGAACAAAAACAAATTTGATTCATTCATCCGGTATTCAAGTCTTGCGTTCGAGATGATGGCGATGATTGTTTTTGGAACCTTTTTAGGTTATAAAACCGATCAATGGCTGAATAATGATTTTAAATGGTTTACCCTCATCCTGATGGTTCTTTCAGTTGTAGGATCAGTAATCTATTTTATAAGAAAACTGTTAAGATAATGAGCAGGGAAACGAAA
>JBEPWX010000381.1:2787-4112 GCA_041642235.1 Mariniphaga sp. | reverse complement strand
GAAAATCGATCCGGTTTTTCACCAAACTACAAATTTCAGCCTAAATCAAAACGAAGATCAATTGGTAAGAACAATAATTAAAAGCAAACATGGTGGAATTTGGATAGTAACCTCCAACAACATTTCGAGGATTATATTTCAGCAAACTTCCAACCAGCCTGTAATTATTGAAGATTTTACAATCAATTCCAACCAAATTACTGCTACTGAAGATTCAACCGGCAACTTATGGATTGCCTCAGCAGAAGAGGGAATTTTGAGATACAATCCACATTCCGGGCATACCGATCATTTTAATGCATTTGATACATCATACGGCCCTTCATCAAGAAAATGCTCATCGCTGGCATTGGACAAAAATGGTAATTTATGGGTTGGCACCTTAGACAGGGGACTCAATTTTATAAAATCGGAATATCTTAATGAACATAAAATTCAGTTTGAAATCATTCAAAGTGATCCCCTCGATGCAGGCAGTTTAAATTCCAACCTGATCTATTCCCTGTATGTTTCACATGATAATTTATTGTGGGTTGGTACCATTGGGGCTGGTGTTAATATATTTAACCCGGAGCAAAAAATGTTCGCACACTATAAATTCCGCGATCCGAATGAGGATTTTTCAAATTCCAATTTCATCCGTGCAGTGTATGTTGACAATGAGAATCGAATATGGACAGGTACTCACGGCAATGGCCTTTTCCTTTATGACAGGGAAAAAGAAAAATTTCAAAAATTAGGCTTTGAAACACAATCTGTTTTTCACATTGCTCAATACCAGGAAAATAAAAAATTGATTTGCAACAGTTCAGGCTTGTACCTGGTGGAATTGAAAAATAATGAATTTAAAATTCTTAGCCGTTATAAAAGCAGTGCAGTATTTTATGTTGAAAAGAGTAAAATTAATGTTTACTGGGTGGCCACACTACACGGGTTAATTCGCGTAAGGATTGATAATGATCAACTTATAGCAGAAAAAGTATACAGAGAAAATACTACTCCACGTATTTCGACAAACAATTGCAGAGTACTTTTTTATGACAAAAGATACAATACGCTTTATGCAGGTACAGAAGGAGGAGGTTTAAATGTTATTTCTCTAAATGAAAGTCACGATGCGGAGGAGATTCAGTTTTATCAGAAAAACAATAATTCCAACTCGTTAAGCAATAATTACATACGCTCTATAATTAAAGACAGCAACCAAAACATTTGGATTGGCAACTACGAAGGGTTAAACAAAATGATAACCGATTCAATTACAGGGAATATTTCCTTTAAAACGTTTACAAAAAAAGACGGATTACCCAATAATATGATTCAGT
>JBEPWX010000381.1:0-2777 GCA_041642235.1 Mariniphaga sp. | reverse complement strand
GAAGATTTATTAATTACACGGTGCACGACGGACTGCAAAGCAATGAATTCTCGGAGCACACCGTATTTAAAAAACCGGATGGCGAAATTATTTTAGGTGGAATAAACGGAATTAATGCATTTTATCCCGACCAAATCAACTGGAGTTCATTGATGCCCAAAACCACCATAACAGGGTTTTATTTATTTAACGAAAAAGTAAGTGCACTGGAAAAAACGGGCAGAAAGGCTCCACTTAAAACGAGCATCACATTAACTGATTCTATTGTTCTTCTACCGAAACAAAAAAACATTGGATTTGAATTTTCAGCCATGATTTACCCCGATGCAGAAAAAATCCGTTATACCTATATGCTCGAAGGTTTCGATAACCACTGGCAATATACAGATGCCGGCAACAGAATAGCCAATTACACCAATTTAAGGCACGGGAAATATACATTTAAAGTAAAATCAACAAACACCGACGGAATTTGGGAAGATTCTGCAAGAGAAATATTTATTCGTATTCAAACCCCATTTATATACACCTGGGTTGCCTATTTAATATATGTTTTAGTTATCGTTTTAGTATTTACCTACTTTTCACACTTTACTATTATTCGCTATGCCACAAAAAAGAAGTTATTACTTGAGAAAACACATAATGAAAAACTCCATGAACTGGACGTGCTGAGAACAAAGTTTTTCATAAATATCTCCCACGATCTTCGAACTCCGCTTACACTTATCCGTGAACCTCTCGATGTTTTGCTTCAAAACAAAAAATTGGGACGGGATGTTGAAGAAAAACTGCAATTGATCAGACGGAATGTAAAACGCCTGAATTATTTAATTGAACAGCTTCTCGATGTCAGAAAAGCAGAAAGCGGAAAACTGATTGCAAAATTAAATAAAGACGATATTGTTTCCTTTACCAAAGAAGAGTTAGCACATTTTAGTTATGCAGTGAAGCAAAAGGGATTAAAATTATATTTAACCGGTAATCCCGACAAAATTATTTCCTGTTTCGACAGGACCATGATGTCAAAAGTATTTTTCAATATTATTTCGAACGCTATAAAATTTACTGAGGGGGGAAAAATTGATGTTACCGTTGAGAAAGTAAATAAAAACGATTACGAAATATTAAAACAGGACAATGCTGATTCATTTGTTAAAGTTGAAATAAGTGATACCGGAGAAGGAATGCCCAGGGAACAAAATGAAAAAATATTCGACCGTTTTTACCAGGGACAGGAACAAAGAGGCAAAGGTTACGGCATCGGGTTATCACACACCAAAGAACTGATTGATGCACATCATGGTTATATTGAAGCAGAAAGCAGAGAAGGAGTTGGTACTACAATACGTTTTTTTATTCCCGATATTGAAATTTTAGAAGATAATCAAAAAATAGTTACCGGAAGTACCGAAGATTTATATATCAACGGGAATTCAGTTCCGGCTGTTGATGAGGAGCAGTTAAAGAATAAGGCCCAATCCGTTTTAATTGTGGAAGACAATGCCGATATGCGGGGTTTCATTAAAAGTGAGCTTAAAAAAGAATATTATGTAATTGAAGCCGGCGACGGTCTGGAAGGATTAAAAAAGGCCAAAGAATTTATGCCGGACCTGATTGTTTGTGATGTAATGATGCCAAACATGGATGGAATTGAATTGTGTGAACAAATTAAATCAAATATAGAAACCAGCCACATTCCCTTTATCCTTCTCACCGCAAAAGTTGACCTGGAAACAAAATATGAAGGAATAGAGACCGGTGCAGACGATTACATTTCCAAACCATTTGAAATGGAGTATCTTCAAATCAGGATAAAAAACCTGCTTGAATCGAGGGAAAAATTGCGTAAGTTATTTCAAAAAAGCAACATTTTGGAACCCTCTGCCGTAACCGTCACTTCTGTTGATGAGAAATTTATGAAGACGCTAATGGAGGCGATAAATGAAGGTATTTCCGATTCCGGTTTTTCAATAAACACATTGGAATCAAAACTGGCCATGAGCCACGCCAAATTTTATCGCAAAATTAAAAGTTTAACCGGACAGTCAGGACAGGAGCTACTAATGAATATGCGTATGAAAAGGGCATATCAGATATTATCGGAAAACAAAGGGCTCCGCATTGCAGAAGTGGCTTACACGGTTGGATTTACAAACCCAAAATATTTCAGCAAATGTTTTAAGGAAACCTATGGTTATCCACCTTCAGATATGGTAAAATAACATTTAAAACAAGCCACATCATTTCTGTTTAACAGCAACGAAATAATGTGTTATATCCATTTTAGGCCGATGGATATTTGCCGGTTGGATAATTATTTATACCTCTCGGAACATTTTTTTTACCTGATGAACAATTTTAAGACCTTGAATGAACTATTTGCTACAGGTATAATATTTCGATATGCTTTAAATTTGAATAATCGATTTTTTTCTGAATTTTAAAATACAAAATGAAGATTTTAGTAGCTACTACGAAAAAATTTAAAACACTTAATTATAAAAGTATTCCATATGTTATTGTTCTTCTTTGTGTGTTTTTTGTAATAGCCTGGTTGGTTTATGAAATGTTTTTTATGGTATAAAATATTTTCAGGTTTAAGAGGAAAAGGGAGTGTTTCCGAAGGATAGACTTCCGGAGAGTTCAGGTTTTAGTTTCATAGTTTATAATGTCGGTGGTGTTTGCCACCGGCATTATTTAACCGGGAGAAACGAGAAATTATTTAGCGGATAAAATAATAATTACAATAGTATTAACCAATAAAAATTACAGTT
>JBEPWX010000380.1:0-4126 GCA_041642235.1 Mariniphaga sp. | reverse complement strand
CAGGTACCGGCTGATTGGTTTTTTGACAATATTCTCTAATGGCTTCAGGCATATTCCCTGGATTTAGAAATTGTGAAGAATCAGGATTTATTAAGCTTTTAAAAGACTCTGCAGAATTACTCATATCAACTATTTCCTGCCAGGAAAATTCTTTTTCCCGATCCCAGATTCTTTTACATTCCTGGATAAGCCACATTCCCATAATATTTTTCAGGAACCGGGTAGTTAACCCAGCCCCACCCTCATTTGTAAAATTCATATCGAGTGTTTTCTCCGATACAACCGGCGTGTCCCTTTCAATTCCTAAAAGCGACCATGTACCTGAGCTAAGATATGCCCAATTATCACCTTCGGCAGGTACTGAAACAACAGCGGATGCCGTATCATGTGAAGCAACAGCAACACATGGAATATTTCCGCAACCAGTTTGTTCATCTATTTCTTTTAATACATTTCCTAAAACGTTACCGGGCAAGATTATTTCACCTGCCAGCTTTTCTGGTATTCCCGCAGCTTTAAAAAGCTTATATTCCCATTCAGGCTTTCCTGGTTGAAGAAGCTGTGAAGTACTTGCAATAGTGTATTCATTTTTCCTGATTCCGGTAAAAAGATAATTTAGGGCATCGGGAGTAAAAAGTAAATTCTCTGTAAATTTTAGAGTAGCATCATTTTGCTTAGCTGATGAAAACAACTGAAACAAGGTGTTAAACTGCATTAATTGTATTCCAGATAATAGGTATGTTTCTTTTTTTGACAGAATCCGAAAAAAATCTTCCATTGCATTATCTGTGCGATGATCGCGATAAGCAAAAGGCAATCCTGAAAACCGGCCATCGGGCATAACCAATGCATAATCAACACCCCAGGTATCTATGCCAATCGACAGTGGTTTTATTTTTAAATCGGTGATACATTTTTTAAGCCCTGTTTTTAATTCATCAAACAAGCTGTATATATTCCAGAAATAACTGCCATGCAGGCAAGTCATTTCATTTTTAAACCGATGAACTTCAGTTAATTTCAACCTATTATGTTCAAGTGTACCTAAAATCGCCCTCCCGCTTGAGGCTCCTAAATCGAATGCCAGGAAGTGTTTTTTACTCATTTTTTTATAGGATTTATTTTTTTCAAAATAATAAACCAGTACAGAAAATTTTATCCTGTAATGTCATGAATTCAAACAAACATAAAAAGAAATACCAACAAAACCTGCCATAACACTATATAAAATAGCTTGTTTTTTTCAAAATTTTAACCGAATTTTGGTAATGTAAACTTATTCAAACTTATAAAAAAGATTATGAAAACATTATTTAAAGTTACACTGTTGATATTATTCTCTGTTATAATAATTCAACCGGTGCATAGCCAGAGATTATTAAAAAGACTTCAGGAGAAAGTCCAGGATAAAGTAGAAGAAAAGGTGGAGGAAAGAGCAGAGAAGAAAGTAGATGAAACCATCGATAATCAACTTGATAAGATTGAAGATTCACTTGAAAAAGATACAGAAGAAACTTCAGATGGTCCGGTTACAGATGCTGAAAGAAACAACCGGAGGCAGGAACGAATGCAAAATATACTTAAGGGAGTCGGAATATCAGGTGAACCGGTGCCTTTTTCTGACAGTTACAGCTTCAACCATCTTATTCAAATGCATATTGAATCGTATGATAAAAATGGGAAAAAAGAAAGCGAAGGTGAATTTATCACCCATTTAAATCCGGTTTCTAAATGCATGGCCTATCAAATGGTTTCAGGTGATATTGATCAGCCCGGTCAGGGCATGTTCATCATTGATGCTGAGAATGGGGCAACCATTATTCTAAGTGAAGAAAATGGAGAAAGAACAGGTATTGTTTACGGCATGGGGGCATTCTTTTCCTCTATTGGTGAGACATATGAAGAAGAATCACTCGAAGAGACTCCGGAATCATACCTGTTAAATCCAAATGTTACCAAAACAGGACGTTCAAAATCCATTGCAGGGTATAAGTGCGATGAATACCGGTATAATGATGAAACCTCTGAATCGGAAATCTGGATAACTACCGATCTGAAGATGAATACCCAGGATTTTTTCAGTACATTGTTTAAAACGAGTCTTTATTCTCATGGAATTCCATGGGGATATATGATGGAAGCTACAACTATTGATAAAGAAACCGGAGAAAAATCTTTTATGCAAGTTACAAAGGTTGATGCCAGTTCTAATGTTCGGTATACAATGGCCGACTACACAATCACCAACCTGGGGTCATTTAAGTTGCCGGAAGAATAATTAAATTGTTCAGATTTTTTAGAAATAAGGCAGTATTCATCAGCTTATATTCCCTTGCTTGTAATAAATCCATTAGCGAGGTAATGATAATTCAACATTAAATTGAATATAAATAGGATAGCATTATTTTTTAATGCTGTCTTTTTTTATTTTTCAATTTAGATTTTGAACTATCCTTTTTTAATTCTGTTATTCTTGCAAACACATAAAAAGTTAACCCATGAAAACAATTTTTGTAAAAGCATTAGTTTTTATAGTAGTCATTCTAAATTCCACAATTGTATATGCACAGGATGGTGCTTTATTGATTAACCGGGCAACAGGAAGTTTCTTTATTGCAATAGCAGCGGGTATTATACTGGCCTTTGCCTTTCAGTTTTTACTTGCAAACCTGGCAGTGGCACTTGGTATCTCTGCTATAGGCGATGTTAGTGAAATGGGGCATAAAAAGAATTCAAATTCGGAGTCATCTTCTTCAGATGACAAGGATTCAACACCAACAGGTGTTAAAATATCAACAGGAGCTGGTATATTCATGTTGGTTACCTTATCATTATCGCTGTTTTTTGCCAGTTTGATAGCAGTAAAATTAAGTTTATTATCGAGTAATCTTATCGGATTTACCCTTGGAATGGTAATCTGGGCAGGAACACTTCTGCTCGCTGTATACATGGATTCCAAATTAATCAGCGCATTAACCGGATCTATATTTGGAACAATTAAAGATACCCTGTCAGCAGGTGCTTCAACTGTAGGAAATGCATTTAGTTCGAGTGAGAAAAGCCGTATGAAATCGACTGCACAGGAAACTGTAAAAGCCATTCATGAGGAAATACGACAGGAATACGATTTGTCAGGCTTTCAGCAAAAACTTGATGAATATGTAAATAAGCTTGAACCACAAAGATTTGATATGGATAACCTCCATGAACATATTGCAAAATTGCTGCATGAAGTTGAAGTCAGGGAACAATATACTCCCAAAGATCCGGAGGCTACCAAACGCATCTTTCTGGAAATTGCCGGGAAACAACCAGGTATTTCGGCAAAAGACAAGGAAAAATTAAAAGACGCTTTTGATAAGGCGAGAGAGGCCATGAAAAGTGAAGGAACGAAGGCCGATAAAGCAAGCACATTGGTTGAAAAGCTGGCTCCGGGAGGCGAAGAACAGGGAAAACAATATCTTGAAAAAGTGGAACAATACCTTCGCAATACAAACAAAGAGGAATTGAATCCTGACAATTTGAAAAAAGATTTAAACCGAATCCTCAATAACCCTAAAGCAGCACCGGCAGTAGTGCAAGCAAGAGCAAGCCAGATTGATCGTTCGACTATAAAAGCTGCATTGAGCTCGAATGGAGTTGAAGAAGAAAAAGCAGAAAAGTACCTGTCAAAAGCAGAAGAAGTGCTGACACAGATTAAAACTAAAACTCAGGAATTTCAGTCAAAAGCAAGCACCAGGGTTAAGAGCAAACAACAGGATACCCGGGAACAGTTTATGGAACGACAAGGAAAGGCGGAAATAGCCATCCAAAACTGGTTTGACAGAATGGACCAGCCTGAACTGGAATATGACCGCCTGAGGCAGGATGTGGAACATATGATGGATGATCCAAAAGCTACACCCGGTATATTAAAAAACCGGTTAAATCGTCTCGACCGCGAATCGCTAATTGCGCTTTTGAGCAATAATAAAAGAATAACACGGGAACAGGCAGAAAAAGTGGTTAGTAAAATTGAAGAAGCAAGGGATAATGTTGTCCGGAAAACCGATGAGATTGAACGAAAGGTAACCATAAAAGTGAACGAATTAAAACAGGAAGCCCTTAACCAGGCAGAAGCTACAAG
>JBEPWX010000379.1:0-4132 GCA_041642235.1 Mariniphaga sp. | reverse complement strand
CTCATCCTCATTACCCGAGCCTGAAAAGTGTTTGTGATGCATTAACTAAATGGAATGTCGAGAATTATCCGCTTAACCTTGACTTGGAGGAAATAAAAGCGCTGGAAATGCCTTTTATTGCCCATTTAAAATCCGGTGGTGGACAACTGGTTTTTGTAGAAAAGATAGAAAGCGGACAGGTATTTTATTATTTGTCGGGAAATAAAAGAATTAAAGAGGATTTTGAAAAGTTTGCTGAAAAACTTTCAGGGACGGTGGTGGTTATGGAAGCCAAAAAAGAATCAGGGGAAAAAGAATATCGCCAGCACCACCAAAATGCAATTTTAAATAAAAGTCTTTTGCCGCTGGTTATCATCTCCCTTATAGCATTGGGAGTATTTGTTTTTGCTTCAAATGCTACAAGTATAACTAATCAATCAGGATACTTGTTTTGGTGGCTGCTGGCAACAAAAATAACCGGACTTGCAGCCTCTGTATTCCTGGTACTTCACGAACTAAAAGTCCATACACCACTGGCCGATAAAATATGTGGCTTTAGTTCAAAAACCGACTGCGATTCCGTGCTCTCTTCCAATGCCTCCAAAGTATTTGGCTGGCTCAACTGGGCCGATGCCGGGCTAATATACTTTACAGGGTCTTTGCTTTACCTGGCCGGCATCAATGAAAGTTCTTCGTTGTGGATACTGGCGCTCGTCAGCGCTTTGGCTTTGCCATACCCCGTTTTTTCTATTTATTACCAGGCCGTTAAAACAAAAAAATGGTGCCCCTTTTGCCTGGTAGTGCAGGGGGTATTGATTGCGGAATTTATACTGTTACTTCCTGTATTATTGAAGGTAAATATTTCAATCATACAGGTGCTTCAATTGGGGGTGTCTTTTTTGATTCCGGCTACCTTTTGGTTGTTGTTTAAAGCCTACCGCAATACAAACCAGGAACATAACAAAGTGCGTTATTCCTACTTAGGGTTTAAACGCAATCCTGAAATATTCCGGTTTTTACTCAGAAACAATGGGAAGGAAAAAATTCCAATAACATCGGATAGTTTGGTGTTGGGGATTCCTGACGCCCCGGTTACCGTAACAGCTTTTTTAAGTTTGTACTGCAGCCCTTGTGCAAATGCATTTAAACAGCTAAAAGAGCTGCTCAAAAATTGTCCTGAACTGAAAATCAATGCCATTTTTTCGGTTTATGAAGATGAAGAATCGAAGAAGCTGATTAACGCCCTGTATCATGTTTACAAAAGCCAAGGATCAAAACAGACTGTCGACTTCCTTTTTAAATGGTACACCATTCCAAAACAAAACCGGAAAACACTATACGAAAAGGAAAAATTACCTGCTGGGTTTGATATTGTGGAAATAGTTAGTGAAGAAAATAAAAAACTATTTGAAGAAAACAATGTGGCCGGTACCCCCACCATTTTTGTAAATGGGTATAAATATCCTAAACAATATGAATACAGAGATATAGAATTTTATATAGATGAATTGAAGAAACTTAACATGGAAAGCAAAAGGCAGGAAGCCTGTGCCAATTGCCATTAGCCGCTTCCTGCCTGCCCGGCTTTTTTTTATAGGCCGGGCCTGCCTTTCCTTAAAAAGAAAGCCTGCCCGCCGGCAGGCGGGGATGTGAAAAGGCAAAGATAAAAGAAATCCGCAAAGGCTGCCAACCTTAATGAAGCGGTGTTGACCTGGGAACCTGCAGGAATGCAGAACAAGTTGCATAATAGTGATTAACATTTAAAAACGTAATGATTATGAAAAAATTAGGTAAAATATCTATTAATCCTGAAAAGGTGATAAAAAATGAAGAACTTGTGAATTTGAAAGGTAGTTATGGTGGAGGTGGAAGTATACAATGTTATTGTAAAGATGTAGATGGAACTACCCATTATACAGGTACCATTGACGACTGTGAAAAAGAAGATAGATGGATCGAAAATATGTGTTGGGAGATACATCAACCCTATAGTTATTGTGAGGGATGTGATTCCGTATAATTTTGTTTTTGAAAAAGTACATTTTGTAGCGGTTTTTCTCATACCTATTAACGAAAAATGGAGAAACCGCTACATTTTGATTAGAAATAATTATTTTCTTTTTATAGTGGAAATTTATATCTAAATCGACAATGAAAATTCTATTTAAATCTATTACAGAAATATATCAAGCCTTCATATTCAAATTGATCCTATTTTTATCCGTACTGAGTTTATTCTCTTTTTCCCAAGATATTAATAATAGAAATTTAAATCTTTTACTACAGGTTGTTGATTTGACAAAAATTCCTGGAAAAAATACTGCTGTAAAATTAAGCCAAATTGTATCAAAAATTACTTATTTGCCCTTAGAGACGAAAAAAGAGAGCATGATTGGCCCGGGCGTAAGGTTTCAATTATTTGATTCAATCGTAGTGAGTAGTGCTCATCATCAGATATTAACATTCGATTCAGGAAATGGTAAATTTTTGAAGTCCATTGGCGAATATGGTCGTGGTCCGAATAGCTTTATGAATTCTAAATCTTCTTACCTTAAACAAGGACAATTAATAATTACAGCTAAAGGGTGGAATTATCATTTATTAGAATTCTCCGTTAACGGAGAAATTGTTAACAAAATAAAATTGGACAAATATCCCAGAGATATAGCATGGTTAGATAATAATTTGTATGCTGTATATTATAAGAAAGTTTATAATTCTGATAGTTTAAGATTACAGATATATGACAACCAAAATAATGAAGTTGTCTTTACTCTTTATGACAAAAGAAAATTTCAATATACACCAACGCGAACCACAAATTATGGTGCTTCTTTCTATTATTATAACAACGAATTATCGATTAAAGAATATTTTAACGATACTGTGTTTAGGGTTACCACGAATAAACTGATTCCCGCATTTGTATTTAAATCAGGAAAGTATAGCCCGCCTTTTTTCGAAAAGCATAAATTTGACTATACGCAGTATCATAACATTCGATACATTTTAGAAACGGAACATCTGATCTTTTTCCAGTTGTATTTTAAAAAACGGGGTTATTTCTGCTACTATGATAAACGTAAAAAACGGGTTATGATTCCAAATTACGAAAATTTGAAAATTAATGGATTTGAAAATGATATTGATGGGTTTATGCAATTTCATCCCACATCATTGAGTAGCAGAAATGAACTGATTGGTTTTTTGGAACCGTATAAAATTGTGCAGTGGTTTGATGAAAATCCGGATAGAGCGGCTAAACTTCCTCCGCATGTTCAAAAACTGAGAAATATAAAAATTACAGATAATCCAGTGGTTGTGATAGCTAAACTAAAAGATTAATACATGCCTGAATTTCCACACTACAAACAACTCGATGCCATGGACTGCGGCCCTACTTGCCTGCGGATGGTGGCCAAATATTACGGCAAAAGCTACAGTCTGCAGTATTTGCGCAGCCAGTCCTACATTACCCGGGAAGGAGTTTCCATGCTGGGAATTAGCGAAGCAGCCGAAAACATCGGGTTCCGTACGAAGGGCTATCGCCTTACCTGGGAAGAGTTGCGCGATGAAGTGCCATTGCCGTGTATTGTCCACTGGAAACAGCGCCACTTTGTAGTAGTTTACGCCATAAAGAAGACAAAGTCTTCTTTTCTCTCCTCTTCCCCCTTTTGGGGAAGCCGGAAGGGGGCTGTTGTTTATGTTGCAGACCCGGCTTTGGGTAAATTGCTGACCTATACCAAAGACGAATTTTTGAATTGCTGGCTGAGTACTAAAACTGAAGGTAAAAAAGAAGGGGCTGCTTTGCTGTTGGAACCTACCCCCGATTTTTACAAACACGATGACGAAGAGAAAGGAAAACTTAAATTTATGTACCTGCTGTGGTACCTTCGCCCCTACCAGAAGTATATTATCCAACTCGGCCTGGGAATGCTCACCGGGAGCATCATCAGCATGATTTTTCCGTTCCTCACTCAGTCCGTGGTTGATTACGGTATTGCTAACAGCGATTTGGCATTCATTTTTATGGTGCTGGTGGCACAAATGGTGCTTACCTTTGGGCAAACTGCCAACAGTTTAATTCGTAGCTGGATAATGCTCCATGTCACAACTCGTGTCAGTATCTCACTCATTACCGATTTCCTGATAA
>JBEPWX010000378.1:0-4138 GCA_041642235.1 Mariniphaga sp. | reverse complement strand
TTTCTTCCGGGGTAATATTTCTCAAGGAGCCATTGTGAAGTTACAATGTGATTTATGGGATTTAGTCTTCCAAAACCCCATCCTGCCTTTGCCTGAAATCCGTATCGGAACTTCGTGTGATCGGAGTTATTTTCATAGGGGTGATTTACATTGTTCGAATCAATAACTGTGCCTTTAGCGTTATGGCGGTATACATCATACTGACCCCAGGCATTTAGACTAACTATGGTATAATTCTTACTGTCCCAGTAATAACGACTGGAATAAGATGCACCCAATTTTCCCCTGAGACCTGCTGGTGTATTTTCTGCATCGATGTTTTCAATAGATGAACTGTCAATAAAGTTGCCTTTCCCCTGAAACGGTCCTAATTCCAGGAGATACCCCCATTGTTCCTGCCGGGAAGGCAGGTAAACAATGTTATTGGTAAAAAGCTCAAATACTCCTGCACCTATAGTTTGTTCTATTAAGAATACAGATTCATCTGTCCTTAACTCCTCCCTTTCGGGTGCTACTAAGAATTTAATACCTGTATTCAATTCTTTTTTAATATAAATTTTCGTTTCCTGATCCACGGAAAGAGTTTGACCCGATGATGTGAATGGTGGAAACATAAAAAGACATATTAACAAAATGAGTCCATGCCGGAATAAATGTTGCATCTTTAAATTATATAAACTAATTGTTGATAAAATAGAACCGTCTGTTAATAAAAACGGAACTCAATAAATAAAAAGTATAAAGCAGGTTTAATTTAAGGCAGAATATAACTATTTTGGAGAGGAGAAAACCTTTACTTATTTTTGTTGACACTTAATATAAGCAAAAAATGTCAGTTCATAATGAAATAAAAAAAGTAACCACCCACAGGCTATCGGAAATGAAATTACGAGGTGAAAAAATTTCAATGCTTACGTCATACGATTTCAGTATGGCCAGTCTGGTTGATGATGCAGGAATAGATGTACTGTTGGTTGGAGACTCAGCTTCAAATGTAATGGCAGGAAATGAGACAACATTGCCCATTACACTCGATCAGATGATTTACCATGGTGCATCAGTTGTAAAAGGTGTGAAACGGGCACTTGTTGTAGTTGATTTGCCTTTTGGAACTTACCAGGGGAATTCAAGGGAAGCACTTGTTTCAGCGATACGTATTATGAAAGAAACAGCTGCTGATGCAGTGAAACTGGAAGGTGGTTCCGAAGTAATTGAATCGGTTAACCGGATATTATCGGCTGGTATACCTGTAATGGGCCATCTGGGATTGATGCCCCAATCCATTCATAAATTTGGAACATATACTGTCAGGGCAAAAGAGGAGGAGGAAGCTAAAAAACTTTTAAGTGATGCCCGCTTACTGGAAGATGCAGGTTGTTTTGCTGTTGTATTGGAAAAAATTCCAGCACGACTGGGTAAACAGATTGCTTCTGAGTTGAAAATTCCGGTAATTGGCATTGGAGCAGGGAATGGTGTTGACGGGCAGGTATTGGTTATTCACGATTTGCTGGGTATTACCCAACAATTTTCTCCACGTTTCCTTCGACGGTATCATAATCTTGCGGCTGAAATTAAAGGAGCTGTTGGGAATTATATCCAGGATGTGAAATCCGGTGATTTTCCAAATGAAAAAGAACAATATTAATCAATGATTTATTTTAAGTCTCAAGTTTGTGCAGATACTTTACGAAGACAATCATATTATTGCAGTTAACAAAGCTTGTGGAGAACTGGTGCAATCAGATATCACCAATGAGCGTACGCTTGTTGATGATGTTAAAGATTACCTTAAAATAAAGTACCATAAACCTGGAAATGTGTTTGTTGGATTGCCTCATCGACTCGACCGGCCTACAAGTGGTATAATGCTGCTTGCTAAGACTGGTAAGGCTTTGGAGCGCCTTAATGTTTTATTTTCCACACGGAACCAGATAACTAAAACCTATTGGGCGGTTGTTAATAAACGACCCCCAAAACATGAAGATGTGCTTGAACATTATCTGAAGAAAAACCAGGAGCGTAACAAGAGTTATGCATATAATAAACCAACCCCGGGAGCAAAATATGCACGTCTCTCCTACCGTCATGTAGCAAGTATCGAGCGTTACCATCTTCTCGAGATTGAACTTTTTACAGGAAGACATCATCAGATTAGAGTGCAGTTAGGAACTTTGAACCTCCGTATAAAAGGAGATTTAAAATATGGTTTTATACGTGCTAACGATAATAAAGGTATACATTTGCATTCCAGAAAACTTGAATTCATTCACCCGGTTAAAAAAACACTGGTTACCATTGTTGCCGAGCCACCGGATGACCCTGTATGGAACGAATTTCTTAAAATGTTCAGGGAGAATAGGTTTAGTCCAGTGATTCCGGTTTAAAAGCAAAGGGCAATAAACTTCCAGTATCTTCAAAGACCTGTATCTTTTTTTTCCCGTCTAAAATTATCCGGATTGGTGTTTTAAACCTGACTTCCGATTCTATCAGTGACTGACGACAGGACCCGCAAGGTGCAACAGGACCATCAACTATCCCGTTTTTGTTTGATGCAGTAACTGCCAGAGCTTTAACCGGCACATCCGGATGGCTGGCATGTGCATAAAATAGCGCCACCCGTTCAGCGCACATGCCGGTAGGAAAAGCTGCATTTTCCTGGTTATTGCCACAGATGATTTCTCCATTGTCCAATTGAATTGCTGCTCCTACATAAAACCCTGAATAGGGGGCAAAAGCTTTCAGAGAAGCTTCTCTTGCTTTTAAAACCAGCTGTTGATCTGCATCTGGCAGATCCCAAACACTAGTGTATTCATATACGAAAATACGTAATTCCTTCGTTCGCATTATAGATCGATTTATGCTAAAAATTAAAAGTTCCGTAAAGATTAAATCTAAAGTTGAAGCAATTTATACAAAAACTGAACTATTCATATACGTTTGTTTATAAATTTCTTTGTTAAATAGGAATTAATCCGGAGGAGACGCTATTTTTAGCCCAAATTTGTATTGCAGGGAATTTATAATATTTCAAAATGATTTGCCAATGATTTCGAAAACGATTAAAAGGTGTATCTTATCTTTATTGGTTCTATTGACCGCCTTTGCAGGTCTGGCTCAAAATGCCAGAGAAGAATACATTCGCAATTATCAAATGCTTGCCATTGAAGAAATGGGCCGTAGTGGCATACCAGCAAGCATTAAAATGGCTCAGGCACTTCTTGAATCAGGTAACGGGAAAAGCGAGCTGTCACGCAAATCAAACAACCACTTTGGCATAAAATGCAAAATCGGATGGAAAGGGCAGAAAGTTTATTACGATGATGACGAAAAAGGGGAGTGCTTTCGTAAATACAAATCGGTTCAGGAATCATATATCGATCACACAAATTTTTTGATGACCAGTCCCCGATATGCTTTTCTTTTCAAGCTTCCACCGGAAGATTATAAGAGTTGGGCAAAGGGATTAAAACAAGCCGGTTATGCTACAGCCAAACATTATGATCAAACACTTATTAAAATTATTGAAGATCATAAACTCTATCGACTCGATTATAAACAATCTTTCAGCCCCCTTGCCTCTCAAAGAGCTCCGTTGAATAAAGGAATTTCCGATAAAATGACAATTAACCCTTACAACCGCCGACAAGTTGTAAAAATAAATAACCTTGAAGCAGTAATTGCCAGTGAAGGTGATACTTATGAAATACTTGCACAGGCATTAGGTATAGAAGCCTGGGAGTTATTTAAATTTAACGATCGTGAAAAAGGTTATTCCCCTCTTCCCAATGAGGTGATATACATAGAGGCCAAAAACAGAAAAGCAAGCAGGAAAAGACAGTTTCATACGGTAGGAAGTGGTGAAACCATGCATTATATTTCTCAACTATACGGATTAAAATTAAAGCCTCTATACCGACGAAACAGGATGAAACCAGGAGAACAGCCTGTGCCGGGAGAAGTAATTTATCTCCGTAAGAAGAAACCTTCCCAATAACTGGTGATTTCTGTATTTTTCCGGGAAAAGAATTATTCTGGGGCAGAAATTATCGGAACATAACTGAAATTTGCATCACAATAATCAGTAATTGAATGACAGTCATAATGCTGCCTGTTCTGTCAAAAATTTAGTGGTGTTTTA
>JBEPWX010000377.1:1384-4140 GCA_041642235.1 Mariniphaga sp. | reverse complement strand
TGGAAATGAAATTAATGCATTTTTAGCTGCTGCCGGATTCAATTTTAAAGGATTACTCAATAAAATCAAAGAAGAAATTCTTTGGCTCATTTTTTCAATACAATACTTTTACTCAAAAACATTCCCGAAACAAATTAATCGTCCTTACTATTGAGTTCATTTGGATTGACTAATTAAACACTTATTTTAAACATTCATTATAACAAAGCCAGATGTAATTTACTTTTCATACATTACTATTATTTGTTCGTGATAATATAATACTTTAAAGTATTTTATCAAAACTTTTTGCAGCAAACCTGAAATAAAACATGTTGGATTATCAAGGTAATCCCCTGTTAATAAATACATAAAAATTCACTACATTCTCTCCGCTACCCTCCTCTCGATTCCTTTTGCTATCAACCCCCATTAAATTTTTGATTTTCAAAATATGAAATTAATACGTTTAAATGTGAGAAATATTCAGAACATTCAGAGTCATAAATTATCTATATAATCTTAATTTTTTATTATCAACTTATCCACTTTCTGTTTCAAATTCCTATTTTTACAAAAACTACAATTCAATGAAGCAAATAAAGTACCCTGCCTTGTTTATTCTCCCATTTGTCATGTCACCAATCTTTAACAGTTGTGAAGAAAAAGAAGAGCCTGTTAGCCGCCCCAACATTGTATTGGTAATGGCCGATGATCAGGGATGGGGTGACATGGCTTACAATGGGCACCCGGTAGTGAAAACACCAAACTTCGACAATTTGGCAGCCAGTGGTTTACGCTTCGACAGATTTTATGCTGCGGCCCCTGTATGTTCCCCCACCCGCGGAAGTGTATTGACGGGCCGCAATCCTAACAGGTTCGGCTGTTTTAGCTGGGGGAGGACTTTACGTCCGCAGGAACTTACCATTGCTGAAGTCCTGCAGTCGGAAGGATATGTTACCGGCCATTTTGGAAAATGGCATGTGGGTTCAGTACAAACAGGAAGTCCTGTGAATCCTGGTACCAGCGGATTTGATGAATGGCTCTCTGCACCAAATTTTTTTGATAACAATCCAATCCTGAGCCGGGAAGGGGTAGCAGTGCAACTACAAGGCGAAAGCTCAGAAGTTACAGCTGATGCTGCCATCGAATTCATCCGGAAGCACGCGAAATCAGAAAAACCCATATTTGCCGTAGTATGGTTTGGATCCCCCCACGATCCTCATATTGCCAGCGACAGGGATAGTGCATTGTATCCAGGACTGGAACCTAAGCTGCAGAATTTTTATGGAGAAATAACCGGTATGGACCATGCCCTGGGAAAACTTAGGCAGGAGTTAAAAAACCTGGGCATTGAAAATAATACGCTCCTTTGGTATTGCAGCGATAATGGTGGTCTTCCTAATGTAGGCACTACAGGAGGCCGGGGGCATAAAGGAAATATTTACGAAGGAGGGTTGCGGGTTCCCGCTATTATCGAATGGCCGGAAAAAATACCCCAACCCAAGGGATCCTACCTGCCGGCAACTACCAACGATATATTTCCCACCCTTCTGGATGTAGCAGGAATAACTCTTGATAATCCACCCAAACTTGATGGAATAAGTCTGCTCACAGTTATTGAAAACCAAATGGAAAGCCGACCGCAGCCCATGGGTTTTTGGCAGTACCCGGAGGGAGGATGGAGAACACCTTCACATCAATGGATGACCGAACTGCTTGAAGCCCAAAAAAACGGACAGATGGTCTCTGATTCAGCACGGCTGGTTTTGGATGCCGGAGAAATCAAAAAACAGTACCCCGAAGACCGTTTCCCCGGACATGCAGCCTGGCTGGACTGGCCCTGGAAGTTGCACCGTATCCAGAGAAATTCCGATGAACCAACACTTGAGCTTTATAATCTTGAAAAGGACTCTCTCGAACAGTTTAATCTTGCAGAAGCAGAAACTGCCAGGATTAAGGATATGCTGCCACAGCTTGAATCTTGGCAGAATTCGGTAATGCAAAGTCTGAACGGCAAAGACTATAACTCCGATTAACTGAATTCTCCAGGGTATTTATTATCCGTAATTCTTATTCAGGATTTTAAAAAGAACGCTTGTGAGGGAGAGGGGAATAAATTAAACCGGACAATGCATATGCATCTTTCTTCCTCTTTTAAACCAAAAGGAGGGAATAATTCCACACTCCAGGATTTAATTCAACAGAATGGCCTTATAATTTTCAGGGGCAATTAACCATTTCAGTTTATACCCGTCATTCAAGATCATCATAAAAGCTACAGTAGCACTTTTATATTAGAATATATTTTAATGAGGAGAAGGAAGCGTAAACGAAAAAGTTGAACCACTCTCCGGTGAGGGAGCGGTTTTGCTTTCAACCCAAATCTTTCCTCCGTGCTTTTCAACAAATTCCCTGCACAAAATCAGGCCCAGACCAGTACCTTTCTCATTCCTGGTACCGGATGTCGAGTAGCTTTCATCAATTCGAAACAGCTTTTCTCTATTTTCTTCCGATATTCCCACACCGGTATCTGTCACCGTGACAACCAGTTCTGTTCTTTTCATTTCTGCCGAAATAGTTACACGGCCACCCGACTGGGTAAATTTTAGTGCATTAGATATCAGGTTGCGAAGTATTGTTCCGACCATGGCATAATCAGCAAAAACAACAGCCTGGTCAGGTAAATTTTTTTTCAATTCAATGTTCTTCTGCCGGGCAACATCCATAAATAAGAGCTCCATTTCCTGAACCAGTTTCACTATGTCAAACATTTC
>JBEPWX010000377.1:0-1374 GCA_041642235.1 Mariniphaga sp. | reverse complement strand
CTTTCCGGTCTGAGATTGTGACCAGACCATGAGGTTCATGAGCAAATCAACAGCTACATTTGCCGAATGTCTGATAATTCCAGCGAATCTTTTTATTTCCTGCCGATCCATTTCATCAACTTGTTTCAGAAGAATATCGCTGAACCCCAGTACTGCATTGTAAGGACTTTTCAAATCATGGGCAATAATTGAAAAGAATTTGTCCTTGGTAGCGTTCAAAGTTTTAAGCTTTTTATTTTTATTCCTGATTTGCTCAGAACGGTAGGCAATTTTTGAAAACACGGAGAATAAAACATACAGCAGCAGGCTAAAAAGAATACCAGTAACAAATGTAATGAGAGCTCTGGTCGGGAATGCCCCCGGTCGCATCAAATGTAGTTGCCATTGATTGATGTTGAACTCAACCGGAAGAGAAATAACATCAACACCAAATCCTCTCTCAACCTCCGAACCAATTCCATGGCTATCGAATAAAATTGAGGAACCGGAAAGACGTTCATCAAATATTTGTACCCTGATGCTGTTATCCGGAATCGAATATTCCAGCACCCCCTTCATTAAAGAATTAAGACGGTAAGGGCAATAAAGCCAGCCCCTGATTGCCAACCGACGCTGTTCCACTGTATGAATACGTAATCCGTTTTCATAATATGGCACAAACATCAGCATTCCATATAATTCCTCTCCACCCCTACCTGCAGTCAGATCGATTCTTCCTGAAAGAGAGGCAACATCAAAATCTCGCGAATATTCCATAGCCATTCTTCTGACCGGTTCTGTGAACATATCATATCCGAATGAGCTCAGATTAACACCGGCAAAAGGTTCAATATACACAACTGAAGTATACACATCCCTTTCATAGGATGGTGAAATTGAATATTGAGAAAAACCTTCCCCCCTTATTTCCGCGGTGTGGTTCTCCAGGCTTCCCGGTGGAATAATTTTTATATAACCCATTCCCTCAACATCTGGCATATACCTGTCAATCCTTGCATTTACAATATATTCTTTCCATTCATCGCGGGTAATTGAATCCGACAGAACTAACCAGGCAACCCCCGCTCTAAGCATTAAGGCATGAGATTCAAGCCGTGCAGTAATCTGCTGTTTTATTTCATGGGCATTGGAAAGAAATAATTTCTGCTCCTGTAATTCAACCATCTCATAAACTGAAACAGTTAAAACAATAGTAATAATCAGATTTAAAACCAGCACAGGAAACGCATATCTGTGGATTCTTTTGAAATAAAGTCTCCCCCCGGGAGTTTTCCTTTCCCTTATTTTTTTGTGGGTGCTCATAAGTCCAAATTCAAAAAGCTAATTAAATATAACTTTTTTTTTAATTTAAAGCATACATTTTCAAAGCTTTCT